>CAZCIV010000083.1:0-9409 GCA_964498595.1 uncultured Flavobacterium sp. | reverse complement strand
TAGAACACGACGAAGATATCATGAAAGCTGCCGATATGATTATCGATATTGGTCCAGAAGCAGGAACTCATGGCGGTGAATTAGTAGCGCAAGGAACGTATAATGAAATTTTGAAAGCTGATTCATTAACAGCTAAATATCTGAACGGAAAAGAAGAAATTTCAGTTCCAAAAACCAGAAGAAAATTCAAAAATCACATCGAAGTTATTGGCGCGAGAGAAAATAACTTGAAGAATGAAAATTTTACTTTCCCATTAGAATGTTTAACAGTGATTACAGGTGTTTCAGGAAGTGGAAAAAGTACCTTGGTGAAGAAAATTTTGTTTCCAGCCATTCAAAAGAAATTAGAAGGTGTTGGAGAAAAAGCAGGCCAATTTACCGAATTAGCTGGAAGTTTTTCACACATCAAACATATAGAATACGTAGACCAAAATCCGATTGGAAGAAGTTCGCGTTCGAATCCAGTTACTTATATTAAAGCTTACGATGATATTCGAGATTTATTTGCGAAACAAAACGTTTCTAAACTTCGAAATTATCAAGCCAAACATTTCTCTTTCAACGTAGATGGCGGAAGATGTGAAGTATGTAAAGGTGATGGAGAAGTAACAATTGAAATGCAATTTATGGCCGATGTTCACTTAGAATGTGAAGCTTGTAACGGAAAACGTTTCAAAAAAGAAGTGTTAGAAGTTACATTCGAAAACAAAAACATTGATGACATTTTAAAAATGACAATTGATGAAGCTTTGTTATTCTTTACGGAACACAAACAGACCAAAATCACGCAAAAATTACAACCTTTGCAAGATGTAGGATTAGGTTATGTACAATTAGGACAATCCTCTTCTACCCTTTCTGGTGGCGAGGCGCAACGTATTAAATTGGCTTCATTTTTAGTTAAAGGAACTATTAAAGACCGAGCTTTGTTTGTTTTTGACGAACCAACAACGGGTTTACATTTTCATGATATTAAGAAATTATTAGCTTCGTTTGATGCTTTGTTAGAAAAAGGACATTCGATTATCGTAATTGAACACAATTTAGATTTAATCAAATGTGCTGATTATATTTTAGATATTGGTCCAGAAGGTGGTGAAAATGGAGGAAAATTAGTCGCTTTTGGAACACCAGAAGAAGTAGCTAAAAATAAAAATTCAGTTACAGGAAAATACTTAAAAGAGAAATTATAAAATGATAAACCCATCTGCAAACGGTTGGATTGACAAGTTTTTTGTTGAAAACAATGATAATTTCATTGATTTTCAAGGTAATACTTTGTCTTTTTATGAAGATTGTAGAACTACTGGATTTATTTATGGTTATGTGGTACGTTACCAACTTCAAAACCAAATCAATACCACCAAATGGTCGTATGATGAAGTGACGAAAGTTGGGTTTTTGAATACGCTTTTTTCTTTATATAAAATTGAAAAATCAAACGGAACGAAAGAAGATTTCATCAATTCGGTTTACCAATTTTATAAAATCATTCAGCCAGAAAATCTGAATTTTATCAAAAAATTACTTCCCGAAGGAACGTATAGTTCGCGTTTAGAAAAAATTATTGACGACCGAATTCAAACGAATAACAATACGATTAGCAAGAATTTTTCGCATATCATAACCAATGCGCTTTTGTTTATCGATGTTTTGGCTTTTGAACATTATTTGAAAAATGAAACATTGCCTTCGGATTACTTAAAAAATGTAGAATCTGATTGTATTAAAATTGTTTCATTAGCTTTAAAAATCAAGGAACGTAAATCAAAATACGATGAATTATTGGTAAAATTGTTCGAAAATTCGATTCGTTATACCAAATTCAACACTATTGAAAATATCGAATTATCTGAAATCAAGTTGATGCGTCATACTTCGTTATTGGAAAAGTTGTATTTGTTAGATATTGCCCAAATGGCGCTTTGGAGCGATGAAAAATTGGAATCTAATGAAGAACATTTCTTACAACTTTTGAGTTCGGAATTAGAATTAGAAGCTAGTTTACTTGAAAAAAGTAAAAAAGAAATAAATGATATTATTGAAAAATACAAATCCGAAATACCGTTTTTTAATTATTCGAATCCGATAAAACATTTTTACGATCAAGCCAATAAAAATGTAACTAAACTTATCATTCGCAACAAAGATAGATTAACTAAAGAAATCAAAGAAAGTGGCGAATTGATGCAGCTTTTAGCCAAATCCACTACAAAAGATTTAAGCAAAGAAGAAAAAAAGAAAGTAAAAAAACAGTTGCTCGATATCTGTAAAACAGTTCCATCGCTAACCATTTTCTTACTTCCTGGTGGTGGCTTGTTATTGCCTATTTTGATTAAATTTATTCCACAGTTATTGCCGTCGGCTTTTAATGAAAATTTAGAAGATTAAAACTTCAACTGATACACGTCATCCAAATCTTTATCGCAACTAAAATTCACGCCTAAATCAGTTACATAACCATTGTTTAGTCCGTAAACCCAACCGTGTAATGATAATTCTTGTCCGTTTTTCCACGCGGTTTGAACAATGGAAGTTTTAGCTAAATCCATTACTTGTTCTTTTACGTTAATTTCAACAAATTTATTGAAACGTTCCTTTTCATTAGTAATGGCATCCAATTCATTTTGGTGAAAACGATAGACATCTTTAATATGTCGAATCCAATTATCGATGATTCCAATTGAACTATTTCCCATCGCTGCTTTTACTCCTCCACAACCATAATGTCCACAAACAATTACATGTTTTACTTTTAAAGCATTTACAGCATAATCCAAAACACTCAACATATTCATATCAGAATGTACCACCATATTGGCAATATTTCGGTGAACAAAAACTTCGCCTGGTTCTGCCCCAATAATCTCATTAGCTGGCACGCGACTATCAGAACAACCTATCCACAATAATGGTGGATTTTGACCATCAGCTAAATTTTTGAAATAATTAGAGTCTAAGGCTAGTTTACTTTCTACCCATTTTTTATTATTATCCAATATCTTTTTATAAAAATCACTCATTATCATATAAATAATGTTTAAATATAAAATAAAAAGCCATCATTTCTAAATATTTATATAAATAGATAGCCTTTATTTTTTTAATTTTAAATTCAATGTCTTAATGCTGCTACTGTAAATTCAGGGTTCATATCATCCTTAATATATAATACATCATCGTAAAAAGTTACAACACCTGTTTCAATATCATGCATGGCTCCAACAATTCCAATTTGTCCATTTTCTAACATTTGCTCCAAAACAAAGCTTCTTTCAATGATATTTTTTACACTTCTTTTTACATTGATTTCTGCCACGTTCTCAACAAACTCACTATTCTTTGAACTTCTTTCAGAAGTAGTTACTTTTTCTTCGTAAACTGCTGGTTGAATTTTAGATAATAATTCCGTTAAATTACCCATTTCTACATGGTCGCAAGCACCTTTTACAGCACCACATTTAGAATGTCCTAAAACAACAATCAATTTGGAGCCAGCTACTTTACATGCGAATTCCATACTCCCTAAAATATCAGTATTAACAATATTTCCTGCAATTCTTACCGAAAAAACATCTCCTAACCCTTGGTCAAAAATTAACTCCGCTGAAGTTCTACTATCAATACAACTTAAAATGGTTGCAAAAGGCCATTGTCCATCTCTAGTTTCATTAACCTGTTCTAATAAATTGCGATTAGCTTTTAAATTATTAATAAAACGATTATTACCTTCTTGTAAAAATTGTAATGCTTTACGAGGCGTCATCTGCGCTTGTGTTTCTTTATTATGTGCTTTCATATTATTCTTTATCTTCTTTTGAATCTTTTATTTTTACGTGTTGAAACTCCGTATTATCTAAATTATATTGCTCTTTAAATCCTATTAAAGTTAAAGTAATATCTTTATCCTTTACTGTTACATTTCTAAAATCTTTGATCAATTCAACTACATCAAAATCAATATATTTTGTATGAGATGCATCAATAACTAATTTAGAACCATGAGGAATTTGACCTAATGTGGTTTTTATCGCTGCCTTATTTAAAAATGACACTTCTTGCGCTAATTTAATAGTAATAACATCACCATCATGAAAAGATTCTTTCTTAAACGAATAAGCAATCTTTAGATTTTGATATAAAATAAAGATGATGCTCACTGCTAAACCTATTCCTACACCTTTTAATAAATCAATACGCACAACAGCTATTACCGTAATAATAAAAGGAATAAACTGAGAATAACCATTTTTCCACAAATGAACAAACACACTAGGCTTTGCCAATTTATACCCCACCATCAATAAAACTGCAGCCAATGCTGCTAAAGGAATCTTATTCAAAATAAATGGAATTGAAAGTGCAAACGTAAATAACAACACTCCATGAAAGATCGTTGCTAATTTAGTTCGCCCTCCAGAATTTATATTTGCAGATGAACGAACAACAACTGAAGTCATCGGTAATCCACCTAATAAACCACTCAAAATATTACCTATACCTTGAGCTTTTAATTCTCTATTAGTATCTGTAAATCGTTTAAAAGGGTCTAGTTTATCAGTAGCTTCAATACACAACAAAGTTTCAATAGAAGCTACTACAGCAATAGTTACAGCAACAATCCAAACTTTTTCGTTAGTCAATTCAGTAAAATTTGGTAAGGCGAAACCGTTTTGAATTTCACCAAAAGAAGGCAAACTCACTAAATGATTTTGAGTCACAATAGCTAGATTAGAACCCGATTGTATGAAAAACTCATTCAACAAAATACTAACTACTACTACAACTAAAGCTCCTGGTATCACTTTTATTTTTTGCAAAGCAGGAGTTTTTTCCCAAAAAATCAATATTGCTATCGACAATAATGCTATTATTAAAGCTCCTGTGTGAATATAATTTATAGATTCTATTAACGTGTCAAATGTAGAATGACCTGATTTTTCTATATAGAAAAAATCGCCTTCATTATCAATATCATGACCAAAAGCATGTGGAATTTGCTTTAATATAATAATAATACCAATAGCAGCTAACATGCCTTCAATTACACTTGTAGGAAAATAATTAGAAAAACTACCCGCTTTCAAAAAACCTAAAGCAATCTGAATTAATCCCGCTAAAATTACTGCTACTAAGAAGATATCAAACCCTCCTAAATCTGTAATTGCAGTTAAAACAATAGCGGTTAAGCCTGCAGCTGGACCAGTAACACTTAATGATGAATTACTTAAAATACCTACTACTACACCACCTATTACACCTGAAACAATTCCCGAAAACAAAGGAGCACCAGATGCTAATGCAATTCCTAAACACAATGGCAAAGCCACTAAAAAAACAACAAGTCCAGCTGCAAGATCACCTCTTACATTTGAAAAAACAGAATGATTATTCATGAAAAAATTTTATAATACGTTATTACTACACTCAAACAAAATGAAAAGTGCGATGAAAAAAAGTATTATAAAATATTAGGAGGTGGAGAAAAAATTTGATGCGCCAAATTAGTAAAACTCAAATCATGCTCTACTAATACATTTAATTCAATTACATCAGATTGAACAAAACTGATAGGAGCATAACTAAATAGAGGTACCGATTTAATTTCATTGAAAGGAATATGATTTTCTTCTTCTTCACACATTGTATAAAAACAAGACGTATCAGCCTTTTTATCTATTAAACCAACTAAAGTTGGCGTTGATAAAAAGGCTATAAAAATGAATAAAAATACATTTACCAATGATTTCATTTTGCGAATATACTATTTCAAACCGAAAACTCATCAAAATTTATCATAAAAAAAAACACCTTTAAAAGGTGCTTTTTTTATTAAATTTCTTCGTTTAACCAAGCTTTCAACATCCAATTGGTTTTTTCTTGTTCTGCAATAAAATCACTCATCATCGAATTGGTTCCTTCATCACTTATTTCAGCGGCTTTTATCAAAATTTGTCTTTCTAATTGCAAAAGAACACTAATAGATTCTAATATTAATTGAATCGCTTCTTCATCATTAGAAATATCTTTACCTACCCTTAACTTACTATTAGCTATGTAATCTGAAAAAGTATGCAATGGAACACCACCTAATGTTAGAACACGTTCAGCTATTAAATCAATTTTTATTTGACTATCGTTATACAGCTCTTCAAATTTTAAATGCAAATCAAAAAAACGCTTTCCTCTAATATTCCAATGCAACCCTCTTAAATTTTGATAGTAAACTTGAAAATTGGATAACAAACCATTCAAGTTGGTAACTAATTCCTGTGATTGTATTATAGGCAATCCTAAACTATTTAATTTCATGTTTTTTATTTTAATTACCAAATTTACAAAATTTTAAGTCTTTTTTTTCATAAGTTAAATTGATAGTTTTTATATTTGTATCAAATTTATCAATGATGACTATAACTCAATTATACTATGTCTTAGCAGTTGCAGAGTACAAAAACTTTACGCTAGCAGCTGAAAAATGTTTTGTAACACAACCCACGCTGAGTATGCAAATTCAAAAATTAGAAGATGAATTAGATATTTTAATTTTTGACCGCAGTAAAAAACCTATTTTGCTAACAGAAGTTGGAGAAAAA
This sequence comes from uncultured Flavobacterium sp., assembly GCA_964498595.1. Lineage (GTDB taxonomy): Bacteria > Bacteroidota > Bacteroidia > Flavobacteriales > Flavobacteriaceae > Flavobacterium. The sequence continues at coordinate 2,813 of CAZCIV010000083.1, read as the reverse complement.
ATCGTAAACCAAGCTAAAAACATTGTAAACGAAGCTGGTCGTATTAAAGATATTGTAGATCAACAAAAAGGATATATAGGTGGCGAATTTAAAGTAGGGATAATTCCTACCATTATGCCAACACTTCTTCCAATGTTTTTAAATAATTTTATAAAAAAATATCCTAAAGTAAATTTGATTATAGAAGAACAAACTACAGAAGAAATTATTAAAAAATTAAAAAACGGCCATTTAGATTGTGCTATTGCGGCTACTCCACTAGAAGAAGACAATTTAAAAGAAATTGTTTTGTATTATGAACCTTTTGTAGCTTATGTCCCATCTAATCATCCAACAATCAACAAGAAAGAAATTGAAATATCAGATTTAGACTTAGATAAAATTCTATTGCTTCAAGATGGTCATTGCTTTAGAAATGGAATTTTAAATTTATGCAAAAACAATAAATTTATTTCTGACGGTTATTTTCAACTTGAAAGTGGAAGTTTTGAAACCCTAGTTAAATTAGCAGATGAAGGTTTAGGAACTACATTACTACCTTATTTACATACGCTAGATTTAAATGAAAAAAGCAAATCAAAACTTAAACCATTTAAAGATCCTAAACCCGCAAGAGAAGTAAGTTTAATTTATCCAAAAAACGAATTAAAAATTCATATTATCAACGCACTACGAGATACAATTTCAGGCGTTGTTAGAGGAGCAATTGCTTTTAGTGACGTGGAAATCATAAGCCCAAAATCGAAATAAAAATAAAAATCCCGAAAGAACTTTCGGGATTTTTTTTAATTAATATAAATTAAACATTGTCTTAATTCTGGCTTTTCTTTTGTAAACTGTAACAGCCATTCTCTTAACTGATCTATCTCGTAAGGAAGTAATACTTGTACAGCTTTTTCTAATTCTTTACAAAATAATTTTGCATCAAAACTCACACGCTCTAAAATCGATTTCGTGTAAGAAAACATTGATCTAGACATAAATTATTAACTTAATTGGTTAGACTAGGGATAAGAACATGTTGTAAAGATAAATAAAAATAATAGTTCGAAAAATAATTTATTTACTAAAAAAATGCTAAAATTTTATTAAATTCTTAATTAACAAGAAAACTATATGCGTTTTATCGCTCGTAACATCTCACGTTTCCCTGGAGCTCCTGGTAGCTTTTCAATTGAAAACCCAACACTTAGCATAGCATTCTTTATTGAAGAACGACAAGCATATGTCACTAAAACCCCATTAGGTAAAAGTGCATCAAACATTTTTTTAAAAATAACTTCACTCCACAATTCTGGCTGCAATGGAAATCCGAAAGCATCAAAGTAAATTAAATCATATTGCTCTTTATCGTTAATATCTTGAAAAAATTGCTTTCGCTTGGTAAGAATAAATTTTTCAGTAATGTGTTGTTGGCTTTCCCAATCACAAGAATGCATCTTATCAAAAACAACTTGATATTGAGTAGCTTGTAATTCGGTAACATAATTCATTTGAGCAATTTCTTCACTAGAAATTGGGTACGCTTCAACTCCAACATAATTGACTTTCTCTTTATCTAAAGTTTCTAAAAAAGTAATAAAAGCATTCAAACCTGTACCAAAACCAATTTCTAATAGCGATATTGATTTTTGATTTTGTAATAAATCCAATCCATTTTTAATGAACACATGTTTCGCTTCCTGAATAGCTCCATGAGTAGAATGATAGTTCTCATTCCAATCTGGGATATGTATGGTAGTGGAACCATCGTTTGTAATAATGATTTCTCTTTTCATAAAAATTCAAAAAGAAAAGGTTTAAGAATTCGAAATCTAGCTCTTAAACCTTTTATAATTATGAGTTTTTTTACTCAATATACAACTTCTTAATTTTCGGAATTGGTCCGCCACATTTTACTTCATGGCATTGAATACAAGCATCAATTCCGTTATTAAAATGTTCCTTGGCGTTTTTCGGATCTTCATAAATCAATTCCTGAGCTTTGATAAATTTAGCTGCTTGTTCATCAAAAAAAGCATCTTTATCCGTTTCATCGGTCATCACTGCTTTGTGAATTTTAATAAAATGTTGTGGAAATTTACCAATGGTATCTCCTTTTATAATACGCTCTTTTAAACGCTGATTATCCACATACATTTGCTCCATCAAAGCTGCCATTTCTGACATTTCGTACATTTCAAATCCATCATTATTAACTTTTGAATCGGTTTCACAAGCTTCTTTATCCGTTGCTTTTTCATCCGCTTTTTTATCACATGAAAAAGATAAAAGAGCAAATAAGCAAAGTAGAATTAACTTTTTCATTACTTAGCAATTAAAACACCATCAGCCATAAATGAATACGTCACTTTTGGCTCTACAATACTGTCAATTGCAGCTTGCGATTTTCCAGCGTCTTTAGCATAATGTTTTAAAACATCAACACTTTCAATACTTACAAATGCTTTTCCATTTACAATCACTTCTTTGTCTTGTGCATTCTTTGGAACGAAGAAACCATAATCTTTAAATTTAACAAAAGCTTCTTTGTCATCCGCTAAATCTAATGTCATCCAGCATCCTTTCTTCTGACAAACTTCGTTGATACCCGATTTAAATTTAACTTCTAAAGTATCACCTTCTTTTAAAGTTTTAAATTTATCCATCATCTCGGCACTTGTTATTGCACCATCTGTTGAAATAGAATCGCCAAAAACAGCATAAGCAATTTTTACTTCTTCTGGCTTAGCTTCTTGCTTTTTTTCACAACTAACAAACGCTAATGTTAAAAGTGAAAGTGTAACTATATTTTTCATATAATTTGTGAATAT
>CAZCIV010000082.1:0-9442 GCA_964498595.1 uncultured Flavobacterium sp. | reverse complement strand
ATCCTATTCTTTGGATAATTTCAATTTTACCATTTCCTCTATTTTACTTGTTTTCTGATTTTATTTGTTTTATAATTTACAACGTAATTGGCTATCGTAAAAGAGTAGTTCGAAGTAATATCAAATTAGCACTACCGCATTTGTCTAACGAAGAGCGCTTTCAAATAGAAAAAAAGTTTTACAGTCATATGTGTGACATGTTTTTAGAAATGATAAAAACAATGAGCATTTCACAAAAGGAAATGGAAAAACGATTTGCTTTCACGAATATGGAGGTATATTATGATTTAGAAAAGAAAAACAAAAGTATTGCTTTGATGTGTGCGCATTATGCTAGTTATGAATGGGTAATTTCAATGAATTATTATACGAATTTCAAAGGAATTGGTATCTATAAAAAATTAGCTAATCCTTATTTTGACAAATTGGTTAAACGCATTCGATCAAAATTTAAAGCTGAATTAATAACCACTAAAGAAACGATTTCTACCATTGAAAACAATTATCGTAACAAAGTTTTAAGCTTATACGGTTTTGCTAGCGACCAATCGCCAAAAGCCAGATCTGCATACCATTGGGCTCCATTCATGGGACCAATAGTTCCTGTTCACACGGGAGCTGAAATTCTAGCCAAACGTTTTGATATGAATGTGATTTTCTTAAGAGTTAAAAAAGTAAAAAGGGGCTATTACGAAGCAAGTTTTGAGATATTATCTGAAGACGCCAAATCAGTTCCTAATTATGAGATTACCGATAAATTCTTGAAATTAGTAGAAGAACAAATCCACGAGGCACCCGAATTTTACTTGTGGACGCATAAAAGATGGAAACATACAAAAGAAAAAGCTCAGTAAATACTGAGCTTTTTTCTTTATAATTGAAACCAATTGTGAACCATTTTTTTAATTTCTCCTTTGGCATTTATATGGGTAAATTCATTAGTTCTTGGATTGTATTCATAGTCATCACTCCATTCTTTGTGATTGGCAGCTAAAGCTTTAATGTTTTCGCAAACAAATTCAATTTCTTCCGTTGTAGTTGTTGGATGAATTGACATACGAATCCATCCTGGTTTTTGAATTAAATCGCCTGATGTAATTTTACAAACTAAATTGTGCGATGTTTCTTGGTCAACGTGCAATAAATAATGCCCGTAAGTTCCAGCACAACTGCAACCTCCACGTGTTTGAATTCCGAATTTATCATTTAATAGTTTTACTCCTAAATTGTAATGTAAATCATTAATATAAAATGAAATAACCCCTAACCTATCTTGATGCTGATTTGCAAGAATATGAAGATTGTCAATATTGCCTAATTTCTCAAATACATGATCTATTAATTCATGTTCACGTTCCAAAATATTCTGAACGCCCATTTTGTCTTTCAACTGAATGGCTAAAGCCGTTTTCATTACTTGTAAAAACCCAGGTGTTCCACCGTCTTCTCTATCTTCGATGTTATCAATGTATTTGTGTTCGCCCCATGGATTGGTCCAGCTTACAGTTCCACCTCCGGGACAATCAGGCACGTTATTTTTGTATAAGTTTTTATTAAAAATCAAAACTCCCGAAGTCCCAGGTCCACCTAAAAACTTATGTGGTGAGAAGAAAATCGCATCTAAATAACATTCAGGATCTTCAGGATGCATGTTGATGTTTACGTAAGGACCCGAACAAGCAAAATCAGCAAAACAAACCCCATTGTTTTGATGCATTAATTTTGCTACATCGTGATAAGGCGTTTTAATTCCTGTAACATTAGAACAAGATGTGATAGAAGCAATTTTAAAACTTCTATCTTGGTATTTTTCTAATAGTATTTTTAGATTTTCTATGCTAAACAAACCATTTTCATCAGCTGGAATAATAACTACATCCGCAATAGTTTCTAACCACGAAGTTTGATTCGAGTGGTGTTCCATGTGCGAAATAAAAACAATAGGTCTGATGGCATCGGGAATTGCGGTAAATTCTTTTAAATTTTCTGGAATACGAAGTCCTAAAATACGTTGAAATTTATTTACAACGCCTGTCATACCTGTTCCATCTGTAATCAAAATATCATTTTCACTGGCGTTTACATGCTTTTTGATGATGTGACGTGCTTCATGATATGCCATTGTCATTGCTGTTCCAGTAACAGAAGTTTCGGTATGAGTATTGGCTACAAATGGACCAAATTCGTTCATTAACTTTTCTTCAATCGGGCGATATAATCTTCCGCTAGCTGTCCAATCGGTATAAATAATTTTCTTTTCCCCAAATGGCGATTGAAATGTTTGATTGATTCCAATTATATCCTTTCTGAATTCATCAAAATAGCATTCTAATTGGGTTTTAGCTGTTGTAGTTGCCATTGTGTTGTAATTTATTCTTTTGTTTGTCTTTCATATAAAACCGTTTCTACAGTTTCAAAGTCTGTTGGTTTTGTTTCAGAAACAAAGTATTTTATTAAAATTTGACCCCATAAATCTCCATTGGAAAATTCAGCTATTATCCATCTGTGATTTAAAACTTTTGACGAATTAACTAAAAAAGGCTTTCCATCAATTGGCTCATAAGGTACTAATGGGTTTCCCTTTACATTTTCATTCAAAGCAATTAAATCTTCTTTGACTTTAATAGCTACTTTTTGATAATCTAAATTGTTAGAATAAAAGTATTCTTGTGCATCTTCATCACTTTCTAATGCAAAATAATTAGCATTAGCTAATGAAGCTACTGAATCTCTTGAGGTTTTTAAATTCGCTTTTACTTTTAGTACTTCTTTATCTTTTGCGTCTAATATTTTTGTTGCATTTACATATTGGAACACATTAAACAATAACGAAAAAATCAAAGCATACAAAATTACGTTCTTCATAAATCTTAAATATTAATTTCTAAATTATCATAAGCTACATATACATTTGATGGTAGTTTCTTTTGAATTTCTTCATGAAAACCAAACAAATGACTAATGTGCGTTAAATAAGTAGCTTTTGGACGCACCAAAGATATGAAATGTAACACTTCTTCTAAATTAAAATGTGTTGCATGTGGTTCTTCTCTTAAACAATTTACTACCAATGTTTTACAGTATTTTATTTTATCAATTTCACAATCTTCGATAGTTTTTACATCCGTTAAATACACAAAATCTTGAATGCGGTATCCAAAAACCTGCAACGAACCGTGAAAAGCATTAATTGGAACAATTGTTTCGTTATTCACCATAAAAGACTGGTTATTTATTACTTCATTTTCAATAATTGATGGCGCTCCTGGGTACTTATTTTCGGTTTCAAAAATATAATCAAATCTTTTTTCAAGATTTTTTAAAACGCGTTGATGTGCGTAAATTGGTATAGCACCTTGCTTAAAGTAAAACGGACGAATATCATCTAAACCGGCAGTATGATCGGCATGTTCATGTGTAAATAATAAAGCATCAATATGTTGGCATTTCGAATTTAGCATTTGTTGTCTGAAATCGGGCCCACAATCGATAACAATGGAAATATCTTTGGTTTCAATCCAAACGGATACTCGTAATCGTTTGTCTTTTTCATCTGTACTCAAACAAACAGAATGATGGCTTCCTATTACTGGAATGCCTTGAGATGTACCTGTTCCAAGAAAATAAACTTTCACAATTATGTTTTTCACAAAAATAACAATAATTATGGTTGTTTTTATAAAATGATTAACTTTGCATAGGCTAAGATTATTCAAATTTGCCCCCAAAAATAAATTTTCCAGATGAAAAGTATGGTTACAGATATTAAAGTTCGTGGTGATAAACAAATAGAGCAAATTCCTTCCATAAAGGATAAGGCATTGAGAATTAATCTTAATGAAAATATTTATGGAACATTTGCAGAAATTGGTGCTGGACAAGAAACCGTACGAAATTTTTTTAGAGCAGGAGCCTCTTCTGGAACTATTGCCAAGGCTATGTCAGCATACGATAAAGACTTTAGTGATGCTATTTATGGAGAAGAAACTGATGGTCGCTATGTAACAGAAAGTAGACTACGTAAAATGTTGACTCACGAAATTAACTTAGTAGAGCAACGTTTAAGTAGAGACAAACATCCAAATAAATTGTTTTTCAGTTATGCTAATACCGTTGCTACTATCGATTTTGCGAAACAATACAAAGGACATGGATGGGTTGGAATTGTCTATCAAGTAGAACCGGATGAAGCTTACAATGAAATTATTCTTCATATCCGTTTCAAAGAAAACGATGCTAAATTACAACAAGAAACACTTGGGATTTTAGGAGTGAACTTAATTTATGGTGCTTTTTACAAATATAATGACCCTAAAAAATTACTTCGTTACTTATACGACCACTTAGATAAAGACCAATTAGAAATTGACACAATTAACTTCTCTGGACCTCGTTTTGCTGATGTTGATAATCGTTTGATGAGTTTGCAATTAGTTAAAAATGGTATGACAGATGCCGTAATGTTTGGTCCAGACGGAAAAAACATTTTACCAGCCGCTGTTTTATACAAGAAAAACATCTTGGCTTTAAGAGGAAGTTTCAGACCGGTTACTAAAGTAAATATGGATATGTATGAGCGTTCGTATGAAATGTTCATTCAAGAAAATAAAGTAGATAAAGAAAATACTTTTGTTGTTTTTGAAATTACGCTTTCCAACTTAAAAGCTGAAGGTGAAATTGACGAACGTGATTTCTTAGATCGTGCGGAATTACTTTGTAAACTAGGTCAAACCGTAATGATTTCCAATTTCCAAGAGTATTTCAAAGTAGTTGAATATTTCTCTAATTATTCTAAAGCTCGTATGGGGTTAGCAATGGGAGTAAATAACTTAGTTGAAATCTTCGATGAAAAATACTACCGTCATTTATCGGGTGGAATTTTAGAAGCTTTTGGAAAATTATTCTATCGTGATTTAAAAGTCTATTTGTACCCAATGAAAGATGAAAGTGGGAATATCATCACTTCTGAAAACTTAAAAGTGCATCCTAGAATGAAAGAATTATATAAATTCTTTAAATTCAATGGAAAAGTAATCGACATCAAAGATTTTGACGAAAAGAACTTAGATATTTTCTCAAGACAAGTTTTAAAAATGATTTGTAAAGGAGAGTCTGGATGGGAAGAATTACTACCAAAAGGAACTGCCGATATTATTAAGAAAGAAAAATTATTTTCTTACGCTTGCGAAATCGACTACAAAGAAAAAAAAGCTGAAGAAATTAACTAATTCTTTTTTTAAATTATATATTTTTTTTAAAACCACATAGAGATATAGGTAAAAGAGAGAGAGATAGCCTAATAATTTGTTTACACAAAGCCTATGATTACTATCCAAAGTAAAACGCTTTTTACTTTTTAGTTTAAGACTATGTTTCTATGTGGTAAAATAATCACTCCCCAAAGAGTGATTTTTCATTTCACAAAACCAAATACATGAACATTCGTCTTTTAGCTATCGGAAAAACAGATAATAAAGCCCTACAAACCTTGATTGATGATTACACCAAGCGTTTGTCGTTTTACGTGAAATTTGATTTGGAAATTATTCCCGATATCAAAAACGTTAAGAATTTATCCGAAGCCCAACAAAAAGAAAAAGAAGGCGAATTGATTTTATCTAAAATCACACCTACTGACCAATTAATTCTACTCGACGAAAACGGAAAAACCTTCAGTAGTGTTGGTTTCTCGGACTTTTTACAAAAGAAAATGAATGCAGGAATTAAAACTCTGGTTTTCGTCATCGGCGGTCCATACGGGTTTAGCGAAACGGTTTACCAAAAAGCACAAGGCAAAGTTTCCTTATCCGAAATGACGTTTTCTCATCAAATGGTAAGATTATTTGTCATTGAACAGATATATAGAGGATTTACGATTTTGAGAAATGAACCGTATCATCATCAGTGATAAGGTAAAAGGTTAAAGTAAAAGGGTAAAAGGAATTAGTTTTTCCAAAATAATTCTCTAAAAATTAAATCAATTTACTCAATTCAAAAACTTCCAATTTACAATTTACACCCACATTCTGGTAACTTCTTCTCATCATACACAAACTCAAAAGAAGACAATTGGATTTCATTATTTGTTGCTTTCCAAGCCAAAATTTTATTTTGAATGTATTGGTCATACGTTAGGCGGTTATCAAAGTTCAAATGAAGCATCGTGATTTTACCATCGTTTGTAAATTCTGCAAAGTCTCTGATGAAATCGATAAATTCTTCTCTTGAAACATCGTTTCCATCAATAGTAATTTTGTTGTCTTTATTGAAATTTACGGTGAAATTATGGTAATTTCTGTAATGTTCGGCGTGTTTTTTAATAAAAAACTTAGAAAAATGCTTGCTATACTTAAATTCAACATCCGTAAACGGGAAAAAAGCTAAATTCTTAGCTACACTATCCGAATACGTAAAAACATTCATCGTTCCTTCTTTTGAATGTGAACTGCGTTTCTTTTTGTCTTGTAAATTCATCACTTCTGGGATGACTAATTTCAAAGGCAGACGTTTGTCGATATTGAAAACCCAATTCGTTGATGCAATAGAATTTTTGCGATTTACTTCAACAATCGTATCTAATTTTTCTTTATTATCTGGATTTTCTTCCGTTTTAAAAAACATATAAATAGGCGAATGATCGGTCATTTCTTTTAAAACCGAAACATTTTCTTGAGGCAACAATACTTCTTCATTATTACACGAAAACAAACCTAACAAGGCAACTAAAGCAACTAATTTCTTCATGCTATTATTTTAATTTACTGACTAATTTTATACATTCCACCGCTTCTTTTACATCGTGAACTCGGAGAATTTTAGCTCCTTTTTGCAACGCAATTGTATTTAAAACCGAAGTTCCATTCAATGCTTCTTGAGGCGAACTTTCCAAGACTTTATAAACCATTGATTTTCTGGAAATTCCAGCTAATATTGGCAATTCTAGCATCGAAAACAACTCCATTTTATGCAATACTTCGTAATTCTGTTCTAAAGTTTTGGCAAAACCAAATCCAGGATCAATCACAATATCCGAAATTCCATAGCTTCTCGCCTTTTGAATTCGTTCCGAAAAATAAAAAATCATTTCTTTAACAATATCGTTATAATCTGTCAAACTTTGCATCGTTTGTGGATTCCCTCGCATATGCATCATGATATATGGCACTTTCAACTGGGCTACGGTTTCCAACATTTTTTCATCTAACAAACCTGCCGAAATATCGTTAACCATTGCTACTCCATTTTCAACAGCTGCTTTCGCAACATTAGCTCGAAACGTATCAACCGATAAAACAATATTAGGAAACGTGTCAACTAAAGATTTGATAATCGATTCTAAACGTTTTATTTCTTCCATTTCCGAAACAAATTCGGCACTTTCCTTACTCGAATACGCTCCAATATCAATAAAATCAGCTCCTTCCGAAAGCATTTTATCTACTTGATGTATTATCGAATTGATTTCTTTATGCTTGCCACCGTCGTAAAACGAATTGGGCGTCACATTCAAAATTCCCATCACTTTTGGAGTGGTTAAATCGATTAAATTTCCATTGCAGTTGATATTCATCTTAATTTCTTTTCCAATTTGAGTTAATTCCTTACTTTTGAAAATTCTCACACAAATATACAGCAAATAATGTCGAATACTTCTCAACAATATGATAAAGTTATAGCGGTTTGTCGCGATTTATTTTCAAAAAAAGCACATGATTACGGCACTGCTTGGCGCGTTTTGCGTTTGCCTTCTTTAACTGACCAAATTTTTATTAAAGCGCAAAGAATTAGAAGCTTACAAGAAAATGAAGTACGTAAAGTGGACGAAGATGAAACTTCTGAATTCATAGGAATTATCAATTATTGTGCAATGGCTTTGATTCAAATGGAAAAAGGAGTTGCTAACCAACCTGATATGTCGGCTGATGAAGCGGTACAATTATACGATGAAAAAATCGCAGAAACGAAAGCCTTAATGGAAAATAAAAATCACGATTATGGCGAGGCTTGGCGCGATATGCGAGTTAGTTCGTTAACCGATTTAATTATTCAAAAGTTACTTCGCGTAAAGCAAATCGAAGATAACAAAGGAAAAACTTTAGTTTCAGAAGGAATTGACGCAAATTACCAAGACATGATTAACTATTCGGTTTTCGCTTTAATATTAATGGAAAATAAATAACAAGTCGTTAACACAATACCATTTTTGTAAATTGTATTTTTATCAAAATCAAAAAAAGCATGAAAAAAGAACACTTAAGTTGGATTTTACGCCTTATTATTTCTGCCTTATTTATTGTTTCGGCTGTAGCCAAATTATATCCATCGCCGTATTTTGCAATTTCTACGTTTGAAGTAAAACAATTATATCCATTAGGATTTTCAGAAGGTTTTGCTCCCTATTTCTCAAGAATTTTAATCGGAATTGAATTTGCCCTTGGAATTGCAATTTTATTAAAAGATTACTTGAAAAAAATTACGATTCCAGCTACAATTTTATTGTTATCGGTATTTGTAATTCACTTAAGTTACACGACTTTCATTAGTGGAAATTCAGGAAACTGTGGTTGTTTTGGAGAATTACTACCAATGACTCCAGTAGAAGCCATCATTAAAAACATCATTGCGATTGGATTGTTAATTTGGTTAATCAAATTACTACCTGCTGACGGAAAATCAAATTTTTGGTTGTTGAAATCGGTTGGTTTGGGTTGTGTTTTAGCCCTTTTTATGCTGGCTCCAATTCGCCCTGTTGAAAAAGTTATGGAAGAACCAACTTCTGAAATTCAAGAAAATTTAGGCGTTGTTGCAGATTCTACTTCTTTATTAACAGTTGAAATTCCAGAAACTGAAGTGCCAACAACAAATGTTCCAACAGTTGAAAATCCTGAAGTAGAAGTAAAAAAAGCTGAAGAAGCTCCAAAAAAAGTAAAATCGGGTTACGAGAAATATTTTTCAGGAATTGATACCGATAAAAAAATTCTTTGCTACTTTGTTCCAGGTTGCGACCATTGTATGGATACCGCAAAAGAATTGAACGAAATGCGTAAAAAAGACAAGAATTTCCCTCCTATTCATGTGATTTTCATGAACGAAGAGCCAGAGAAAATCCCAACATTCTTCGAATTCGCAGGAACAAAATTCCCATACAAAATGATTGATGTGATTCCGTTTTGGACGGAACTAGGTTCTGGAAAAGACACACCTGGGGTAAAGTATTTATGGAATGGTAACGAATTTAAATACTACTATGGAATTAATGAAAATAAATTCAATGGTACGGAATTCAAGAAATTAATTAAAAAGCCGTATTCGGAATTAAAAAAATAATTACTAAACACATAGCAACATAGAAAATTTTAAAGCGTTGACTAATGTGATAAAATCTGAGGATTTTATTCTGTAAAACTTTTAAAAGAAATCAATTAAACTAAAACTATGTACC
>CAZCIV010000081.1:0-9459 GCA_964498595.1 uncultured Flavobacterium sp. | reverse complement strand
GAATTATAGAAACCCTCGGAATTATAAAAGAAATCGAAAAAGATCAGGAAAACCTGCATGTTACGGTAGAATCTGACATTACACATGAATTAAAAATTGACCAAAGCGTAGCCCATAATGGAATTTGTTTAACAGTGGTAAAAATTGAAAATAAGAATTACACTGTAACTGCAATCAAAGAAACAATTGATAAAACTTCAATAGGAAATTGGAAAGCGGGTGATATCGTAAATTTAGAACGCGCCATGAAACTTGGAGACCGACTTGACGGACATATAGTTCAAGGACATGTTGATCAAACCGGAATTTGCACAGAAATTAGAGAAGCAAATGGAAGTTGGGTTTTTAGTTTTGAATATGACGCTTCTTTAAACAATATCACTATTGAAAAAGGTTCAATTACCATAAACGGAACAAGTTTAACTGTTGTAAACTCAGGATTAAACACTTTTAGTGTGGCAATTATACCTTATACATACGAGCACACTAATTTTAATACGTTTAAAATTGGTACAACCGTTAATTTAGAATTTGATGTGATAGGTAAATATGTAAGTCGATTAAACGAATTAAGAAAATAAAAAAGGCTCTTAATAGGAGCCTTTTTTTATAAAAATATATTTTTTCAAAGAATAGAATCCTAAAACCAACGCTAGAAAAAAAAGTATAATAACCATATTATCTAAGGGTAAACCAGGCGGTGGAGGTGGCGTAGGTGGAGGCGGGTTAGTACCTGCAGCAAAAACACCATGAATACTAAAGAGTACTACAATAATCGCTATAATTTTATTCATAATTATTCTAATTGGGGGCAAAAGTATAATTTATATTTTCATATCACTAACAAAAGTGAATTTCTTAATAATTAGTTAACACCTCACTTAACCTGTTTATTAAAAGACGAAAATATAAATATTTTTATACTTAACAAGCAATTTTTTAAAAAACTTAATAAAATTATAGGATTTAAAAGTATTTTAAAAAAGTGGTCCCACCTGGGCTCGAACCAGGGACCACCTGATTATGAGTCAGGTGCTCTAACCAACTGAGCTATAGGACCAATATTGAAGGTGCAATATTAAGACTATTTTTTATGGAACGCAAATCTTTTTTACAACTTTATTTAATTTCTTGACATAGTTCTATCAAAACACCATTTGTCCCCTTTGGATGAAGAAACGCAACCAATTTATTGTCAGCACCTTTCTTTGGAATTTCATTCAAAACAACAAAACCCTCTTGTTTAAGACGTGACATTTCTTCTGTAATATTTTCGACATCGAAAGCAATGTGATGAATCCCCTCTCCCTTTTTTTCTAAAAACTTAGCAATTGGGCTATCGGAATTTGTTGCTTCTAACAATTCTATCTTATTTGGCCCATTCATAAAAAAAGAAGTTTTTACACCCTCACTTACCACTTCCTCTTCTTTATAAGGTGGATTGCCAAATAATTTCTCGAAAAGCAAATTTGATTCCTTTAAACTTTTTACCGCAATACCTATATGTTCAATTTTTCTCATTAATATTTAACTTTGTTTTAAGCAAAGTTAATAAAAATTCTTACTGTGGCTAAACAATATCTTTATGAAGAGTTAAAGAAATTTTGCTTGATTATTTTTTTGTATTTTTGCATCATGGAAACAAATAGACAAAAAAAAATAGGAGCGCTTTTACAAAATGATTTAGTATCAATTTTACAAGGTGAAATTCGTAAAAATAACATTAATAATTTAGTAATTTCGGTTTCAAAAGTGAATGTAACCTCAGATTTGTCGATTGCAAAAGTACATTTGAGTGTTTTTCCAACAGAAAAAGCTCCCGAAATTTTATCTGCTATTAAAAGTAATTCTCCACTTATCAAACACGATTTAGCGCAACGTGTAAAAAATCAATTGCGCAAAGTTCCTAGTTTAATTTTCTATATTGACGATAGTTTAGATTATATTGAAAAAATCGACAAGGCTTTGTCTGGAGAAGAAAACCCTATTGAAAACAGAGATTTATTAGACAAAAGAAAGAAATCTTAAATTGAACCTTTCCTTTTACATAGCCAAGCGTTATGCTATAAGTTTTAGTAAAAACAAAGCAATTAATATCATAACCGGTATTGCTTCAATGGGCATCATTGCAAGCACTATGGCCTTATTTGTCTTTTTATCTGTTTTTAGTGGATTGAAAGAATTTAGTTTAAACTTTGCAAATGTTTCTGATCCTGATTTACGATTAGAAACTAATTCGGGTAAAACTTTTCATGTAAGTCAAAAACAAGAAGAATCATTACATAAAAGCAAGTACATTGCTTCTTTTTCCAAAATAATTGAAGAACGAGTTTACTTTATGTATGACAACAAAGAATTAGTAGCGCATATCAAAGGTGTTGATAATCAATTTATAAAAGTAACAGATTTCAACAAACATTTGTATGCAGGAGAATGGTTTGAAAATAATTCTGAAAATGTAGTTATTGGTGCTGATGTCAGCAGAAAATTAGGTTTAGGTTTATTTGACTATAATAACGCATTAGAAGCCTACGTTCCAAAACCTGGAAAAGGAGATATTGAAAATCCAAGCGAAGCTTTTAATAAAACTTTACTATTCCCCTCGGGCATTTACTCTATCAATGAAGAATTAGATGGTAAATTTGTTTTTTGTTCTATTGGACTAGCCCAACATTTTTTGACTATGAAAAATAACGAGATCACAAATCTTGAAATAAAGTTAAAACCTAATGCAGACGAAAATCAAGCCAGAGAAGAACTTACCCTTATTTTTGGTAATGCTATAAAAATAAAAAACAGAGCTCAGCTAAACGATTCACTTTACAAAATGCTTCAATCGGAAAATCTGTTCATTTATTTGTTCTGCACATTAGTTGTAATTTTAACATTATTTTGTTTAGCTGGCGCTATCGTAATGATTATTATTGATAAAAGAGAAAATCTCAAAACTTTATACAACCTAGGACTAACTCAGACTTCAATCCGTTCTATTTTTTTTACACAAGGAATTCTCATCACCATATTTGGATTAACATTAGGACTGTCATTAGCAATTGCAATAATTTTGCTTCAACAACAGTTTGCTCTTATTATGATTACACCTAGCATGCCTTATCCTGTTCTTTTTGAATGGCAAAACATCTTTATTGTTATTATGACAATAGCTATTTTAGGCATATTATCTTCTTGGATTGCCTCTGGAACGGTAAATAAAAAAATTCTTTCGTAATTTTTATGTATTTTTGTTAAAACTATACGAAAAATTGAAAGCAACAAGAAAAATCTACTTCGCCTCCGATCAACACTTTGGCGCTCCAACACCAGAATTAAGTTTTCCAAGAGAACAAAAATTCATTCAATGGTTAGATGTTGTTAAGCAAGATGCTGATGCAATCTTTTTACTTGGCGATTTGTTCGATTTTTGGTTTGAATACAAAACAGTTGTCCCAAAAGGATTCGTTAGAGTTTTGGGGAAATTAGCCGAAATTAAAGACTCTGGTATTCCAATTTATTTCTTCGTTGGAAATCATGATTTGTGGATGCAAGATTATTTTCAGAAAGAGTTGAATATTCCTGTTTATCACGATAATCAAGAATTCACTTTTAACGGGAAAACGTTTTTAATTGGTCATGGAGATGGAAAAGGCCCAGGTGATATGGGTTACAAACGCATGAAAAAAGTCTTTACCAATCCTTTTTCAAAATGGCTATTTCGTTGGTTACATCCCGATATTGGAGTAAAATTAGCCCAATATTTATCCGTAAAAAATAAACTGATTTCTGGCGTAGAAGACGTTAAATATTTAGGAGAAGATAACGAATGGTTAGTACAATATTGCAAAAGAAAACTAGAAACCAAAAACTATAATTTCTTCGTTTTTGGTCACCGTCATTTACCATTAGAAATTGAATTAAAAGAAAATTCTAAATATATTAATCTAGGCGATTGGATTGGTTATTTCACCTATGGCGTTTTTGATGGCGAAAAAATGGAATTGAAAGAATTCAAAAATTAAATCGTTTCCAAATCTTTTTCGATATCTAATTCTCTGAATTTTGGTGATGCCACAGCGGTAACACCCACAATTCCTAATGTCATCATACCACCAAAAACCACGGCAGGAACTACTCCCATGATTTTGGAAGCCAAGCCACTTTCAAATGCACCAAGTTCATTAGATGAACCCACGAAAATTGAATTCACAGAAGACACACGCCCTCGCATATGGTCAGGTGTGTAAATTTGAAGAATGGTTTGCCGAATTACTACTGAAATTCCATCAGTTACTCCACTCAAAAATAAAGCTACTACGGATAACCAAAAGTTAGTCGATAAACCAAAAACAATAATACAAATTCCAAATCCGAAAACAGCTAATAATAACTTTTTACCTGCTTTTTGATGTAACGGAATTGAAGTTGAAATCAACATGGTAATTAATCCACCAATAGCTGGTGCTGCTCTTAAAATTCCAAATCCTTCCGAACCTACTTTTAAAACATCTTGCGCAAAGATGGGCAATAGAGCAACGGCTCCACCAAATAAAACCGCAAACATATCTAAAGAAATAGCATTCAAAATAGGTTTTGAACTAAATACAAAAGACAATCCTTCTTTCAAACTTTTGAAAATAGGTTCACCTAATTTTGGATTTAAAATCGGTTTTCTTTCAATTTGTGTCAATACGATTAAAGCCATAATCACACAAAAAACCACAAAAACCAACGACCAAAAAACGCCAACCCAACCAATTGCAAATCCCGCCAAAGCTGGTCCAATTACAGCCGCCACTTGCCAAGTAGAACTACTCCATGTCGCTGCGTTTGGCTGTTCTTTTTTAGGAATAATTAACCCTAATAAACTAAAAACAGACGGAATTAGAAAGGCACGAATGATTCCGCCAACAAAAACTAGAGCGTAAATTCCGTACAAAATGGTATTTTTTGAAAAAGAATCGATAAAATTCGGATGCACTAACAAACACATCAAAGCACTGATTGTTGCTAATCCAGAAAAACATTTGATTAACAAGCCTTTCTTCTCATTTTGATCTACAATATGTCCGGCAAACAACGCCATACTTATGGCTGGAATGATTTCCATCAACCCAATTAACCCCAATGATAGCGGGTCTTTTGTGAGGCGATACACTTCCCACTCAATCAATACAAATTGCATCGACCAAGCCAAAACAATAAACAATCGCATGGCTAAAAACCAGCGAAATTCGGGAATTCGTAAAGATGAAAATGGGTCTTTTTTAGCCATTTGAAGCTTTGATATCACGGAATTGCAATTGCAAAGTTACAGTATCTTTCCATTCATTTTCTTCCAAAGAGAAAATTGCATCAAATTTATTTTTGTTGGTAACCCAATCTAATTTATTACCTAATCCAAAACCAATTGCTCCAAAACTTTCCGAATTTCCTTGTTTTACAAACGCTTTCAAATGTTCGTTATCGGAACCTAAAGTCTTAGCATAGCCTGAATCGGTTACTCCTTTTACTAAGAATAACGGTGTCATATTTTCCGGTCCGAATGGTTCGAATTGTTTCAACAAGCGCATTAGTTTCGGATTGATTTCTGATAATTCAATTTCAGCATCGTATGAAATTTCAGGCGTCAACAAATCGGGGTGAATAGTTTCTTGCACGACTTTTTCGAAAGCATTTTTGAAATTTTCGTAGTTTTCTTCTAAAAGCGTCATTCCTGCAGCATACATGTGGCCACCGAATTGTTCCAAATGTTCTGCACACGCTTCCAACGCATTATAAACATCAAAATCTTTTACAGAACGTGCCGAAGCAGCTAATTTTTCGCCACTTTTTGTAAAAACAATCGTTGGACGATAGTAATTTTCTACCAATCTTGATGCGACAATTCCGATAACACCTTTGTGCCAATTTTCTTGATATACAACAGTTGAAAATCGGTTTTGTTCGTTATTTTCTTCAATTTGAAGTAAAGCTTCTTTCGTAATTTGTTTGTCTAATTCTTTTCTATCGGAATTATGTTGCTCGATTTCGGAAGCGAATTGTTCGGCTTGGTCTAAATCGTATTCCGTTAATAAAGCTACCGCTTCATTTCCATGTTTGATTCTTCCAGCGGCATTGATTCTTGGCGCTACGATGAAAACCACATCCGTTATCGTCAGTGCTTTTTTCTTCACATTTTGAATCAATGCTTTTATTCCTGGTCGTGGGTTAGAATTAATCACTTCCAAACCAAATTTTGCCAATACTCGATTTTCACCATTAATCGGAACAATATCAGCCGCAATTGCAGTCGCTACTAAATCTAAATATTCTACTAAATCTTCAATGGTTTGGTTTCGATTTTCGGCTAAAGCTTGAATTAATTTGAATCCTACACCACAACCACACAATTCGTCATACGGATACGAACAATCCTCTCGTTTTGGATCTAAAACTGCAATCGCATCAGGCAATATATCACCTGGTCGGTGATGGTCGCAAATAATAAAATCGATGTTTTTTGCTTTGGCGTAATTTACGTGGTCAATCGATTTGATACCACAATCCAAAGCGATGATTAAGGAAATATCGTTGTCTTCGGCATAGTCAATTCCCATATAGGAAATGCCATAACCTTCTGCATATCTATCAGGAATGTAAGTTGCAACATTCGGATAAAAACTTCGTAAATAACTAGAAACTAAGGAAACAGCGGTTGTTCCATCAACATCGTAATCACCGAAAACTAAGATATTTTCGTTGTTAGCAATTGCTTTTTCAATTCGCGCAATAGCTTTGTCCATATCTTTCATCAGATACGGATTGTGCAAATCGGCTAAAGTGGGACGGAAAAACGTTTTGGCTTGTTCGAAGGTTTCGATCCCTCGTTGAACTAAAAGTGTCGCGATGATTTCATCGACTTGAAGTGCTTGCTGAATGGCTTGAACTTTTTCTGGATTTGGCTTAGATTTTGGATTCCAACGCATAGTTTTAAAAATTAGAATTTAGAAATTAGAATTCAGAACTTTAGTTTGAACTCTGTTATTTTGGCTTATATAATTGAATGACAAAGGTATAAATATTTTTTATTTCAGCCACAGATTACACATATTATAGGGATTAAATCCGTGGTAATCATGTAATCCGTGGCAAAAATTTATTATTTATGATAAAAAATCGCTACCTCAACTTTTGCAAATTGGCGAAACATTTCCATCACGCCACAATATTTTTCTACCGATAAATTCACAGCTTTTTCTAGCTTTTTCTCGTCTAAATTATTACCATAAAAATGATAATCGACTTTTACTGTATGATACGTTTTAGGATGTTCTTCGGTTAATTCGCCTGAAGTTTCAATTTTAAAATCGGCTACTTCTAACTTCATTTTTTCCATTAACGAAGCGACGTCTAAGCCTGTACAACCTGCTAAAGCCGATAACATCAACGCTTTTGGACGCAAGCCTTTTCCTTCGCCTCCATTTTCCGGACCCGCATCAATTGAAATAATATCGCCACTTGGGTTTGTAGACTCAAATTGCATGTTACCTTTCCAAGTGGTGGTTATGTTGTGTGTTTCCATGTTATTTCAGAAATTATTTTTAAAAAAAAAGATAAAACAAAATTAACTTTTCGTTTTAATAAAATACAACTTTAAATTTAGAATTATTATGACAAAAAAAATTTACAAAAACTCTGAGAGAATGAAAGTTAATAAAAAAACAATTATTATTTTGGTTATAATCTTAATAATTTCCGCTTCACTAAATTTAAATAAAACGTTTGATTCGATTTGGATACTTGATTTTATGAAAAATCCATTAAACATTATTGCAATTGTGAGTCTACTTGAGCCATTACTAATTGTAGAACCTAACAAAAAGGAAATCTATCAAACTTTTAAAAATCAATATAAAATATTGGAAGAAGATAATAAAATTAATGCACAAATTGAAAGAGATGCAACTTTATAATCATTTCTTCCCTCCCACAACCACAACAATCTCCCCTTTTGCTGGTTTCGCTTCAAAGTGTTTTAAGACTTCTTCGGCGGTTCCTCTTATGGTTTCTTCGTGTAGTTTGGATAATTCTCGAGAAACAGAAACGGGTCTATCAGCTCCGAAATATTGTACAAATTCGGCTAAGGTTTTGTTTAATTTGTGTGGCGATACGTAGAAAATCATGGTGCGATATTCTTCTTGTAAAGCTAAAAATCGAGTTTGTCTTCCTTTTTTATCGGGTAAAAAGCCCTCGAATACGAATTTATCATTGGGCAAACCACTATTTACCAAAGCCGGCACAAAAGCAGTTGCTCCAGGCAAACATTCTACGGCAATTCCGTTTTCCACACAAGCACGCGTAAGCAAAAATCCTGGATCGGAAATGGCTGGAGTTCCTGCATCGCTAATTAATGCAATGGTTTCGCCAGCTTGCAATCGCTTCACCAAATTTTCAACGGTTTTGTGTTCGTTGTGCATGTGGTGGCTGTGCATGTGCGTAGCAATTTCGAAGTGTTTTAGCAATTTTCCGCTGGTACGCGTGTCTTCTGCTAAAATTAAATCGACTTCTTTCAATACTTTAATCGCACGAAAAGTCATGTCTTCTAAATTGCCAATAGGCGTTGGAACTATGAATAACTTACCCATTTATGAAAACTTTTTCTCCACAATTTCCATAAAACGCGTTTCGAATTCTTCTGCGCCTTCCCAATTGTTATAATCTGGTTTTACGAAATCATCTACAAAAGCTTTTGCTTCCTCAAAACTATCAAAGGTATTCAATTGCGAAACCACACGGTTAAAATCATCCGAACTACCACCAAATAATTTCTTTTCAAATCCGATTCTATCATTTAATCCAAAAGTAATCACCTTATTCAATCTGTCATTTAGCGAACTGATTTTTGGCTCTTGGCTTACTTTTTCAAAAGTTGCTTTTACTTCTTCTTCTAAAACTTTTGGTTCCGAAGCTTCGGAATCTACAACAGGTTCTGGTTGAACTTCTTCCTTAACTTCTTTAACTGGCGTTACAGCTTCAAAAACAGTTACAGTAACTTTTTCAACTTCTGCTGGAACATCTTCTACTTTCACGAAATCCAATTCTTGGTAATCGTGCACCAATAAATCTTCAAACGAAATTTGTTTCGCTGGTTCTTCTGCTTTTGGTGTTGCTGCAACTGGTTCTTCTTCGATAATTTCTTCTTCAATTGGTTCTTCTTCCATTGGAGTCATCAAAACTTCTTCCTCTTCTTCGTCATCTTCCACAATTAACTCCGCTACCACAATTTTTTCTTCTTCCATTGGAGTTGCTGGAGCTTTTTCTTCTACGATTGGAGTTTCAACCTCTACTTCCTTTTCAGGTGCAATTCCTTCTACAACAGGAATTGGTTGTTCAAAAATATCAGCTTGCTTTCTTTCTAATTTCGCTTTTAAAACTTCTTCTGAAATTTCGTTTTTTACCAATTCGAAATTCTCTTCATAAAAG
>CAZCIV010000080.1:0-9560 GCA_964498595.1 uncultured Flavobacterium sp. | reverse complement strand
CTACCCCGCCGGTGAGTGGCGTGGCGG
This sequence comes from uncultured Flavobacterium sp., assembly GCA_964498595.1. Classification (GTDB taxonomy): domain Bacteria; phylum Bacteroidota; class Bacteroidia; order Flavobacteriales; family Flavobacteriaceae; genus Flavobacterium. Next base: position 9,533 of record CAZCIV010000080.1, on the reverse strand, counting down.
CTTTGTGTTGCTTGCGGGCGTCGGGGTTATCCAGCCAGCCGATGCGCTGGGCCAGCGGGTTCAGGGTGAACACCAGCAGCACTGTCACGGCAAAGGCTGCGAGCAGCGGCAGCAGTTCCAGCAGGATGGTATGTGGCATGAGCGAATCCCTCCTCGTGCACCGGGCCGCAGGGCTGGCGGGTGCCTTTTATCAAGGGTTATACGTTACGGGGTGGCGGCGTTGTGATCAAGGTCTCAGAATGACCGTGATGCACCGCAAATGACCGCCCGGCGCAGCCAGCGCCCCGCTACAGGGCATTGCCAGCGGACTGGGGGCTGGCGATGCCCTTCGAGGAGTGGTGGCGCAAGAATTGTGCCGAAGAATTGCGAGGGGTATATGACAGAGGGGGACTGGTTAATAAATCCGGGGGGCGATTCACAGTGATTCAATTTGGCGGAATTGAAAGCTATTGCTTTTTTCGAAGAAACTTTGAGTTATAAATAGATTTTGAAATAAAAGATGGTGACATCCTTAAAGCCAAACGAGCAATAGGAAACATGTATAAATAAAATGGCTGTTTACGAAATCGACCAACATTCAAATATAAATTAAATTCTTCAATTGCTTTTCCGTAAGACCTCCTTCCCCAAAAAGAATCCTGAATAGTAAAATCAAGCAGGACCTCATCTAAATTTGCAAACAAATAACCAGCCCTATCCAAATTAATCCACAAAGCCAAATCTTCATTGCTTTTTGATAATGGATACTTAATGCCAGAACTGAAAACAGACCGCCTGAAACACACTGTCGGGTGAGCAACAGGCGAGCGGAAAAATAAATTTCTCTTACACAAATAAGAATTTGAAGGATAAAAAACATCCCTACTCCCTGAAGAAGAGACCTCGCGCAAAGCAGTCCCCAAAACAGCAACACTCTTGTTTTGATTCATATACTGAATTTGCTTCATATAACGATCAGGGTAGGAAAAATCATCCGAATCCATACGGAAGCAATAATCCTCATCCTCCAGTTGATCAATCAGCTTATTCAAAGTAAAACAAAGACCAGAAGATGACTCATTCCTTACAATTTTATAAATTAAATGGCCTCGTCGCAGCATGGCCTTTTCCACTGAATCACCAACCGGGCCATCAACGCCGAGATATACCCTATGCTCTACACCCACAAGGTTCTGATTAAGCACTGAATCTATAGCACGCTCAAACAACTCTGAGCTATCATTCTTATAAACACATATCAAAGTAGCAATTTTCATATAGCAATAACCAACAAAAAATCAGCAGCCATACACATTTAAATAACCATCAATCATCGAGCAAAAAGAATAGTCAGAATCCAATCTTGCTTTCGCCCTAGAAGATGAAAGAGAAAGGATTTCGTCAGATTGATTTATGGCATTTGCACAAGACAAAGGATCATCAAGATCAAAGAAAAAAACTTCGTCTGGCTTAAATAGCTCTTCAAAAATCGGGATTCTGCTGCACGCAACAGGAACACCGGCAGTCACAGCCTCCAACATGGCAAGAGGCATTCCTTCCGAGTAAGAAGGCATTACGAAAATATCATAATACCTCAAATAATCCTGAGCATTACCACGAAAACCAACAGAAAAAAAACGATCAGACACGCCGAGATCCCTGGACTCGGCGAGTAAAATAGGCAAATCCGGGCCGTCGCCAACAAGAAAGAAAACGTGCTGAGGCAAATACTTAAGCGCCTTCAAAACAAGGGAAAAACCCTTCCTTTTGATAACAACAGCATTTGCTCCAATTACCTTATAATTTGCCTTCAGATCATGCAAAAGTTTTAGATCTGTTTCTCTAGATACACCATCCGGTGAAAAATCAATTTGCCTTGAATTATAGACAACATTGCCATCGACCGGAAAATATGAATTTTTATAGTAGCTCTTTGCGTGGCGCGAAAGAAAAACAACCCTATCAAGACCGACCCAAATTAATCTCCATATCTTCGAAAAAATTAGTGATATAAAAAAACCTCGCTCCATCGATAGATCTTTTTCAACATAATTATGAACCGTAGAAACATATTTTGACTTTATCTTAAAAACATTTCTCAAGAGCCACGCGTAAAAATCCGGCCTAAATGAATGAGAATGAATAACATCAAATCCATAAAAATCTGAAAAACAAAAAAAATTAATTTTCTTTGCATTGCATAAAAAAATCACATCACCTTCGTCATCGAAATAAAAAACTGTCACATCATGACCTCTTTGTGTGAGGCCAGCCGATATGTCAGCAGCAACTAGAACAGGGCCTTTTGCCTTTTTCGACGGTACTATTATTGCTATTTTCATTTTGAAAAAATCCAAAATCAAAAAAATCTTTCAAAATAAACAAGAAATTTTGCCAATCTTCTAATTAATATATTTTTCAAGAAAAATGAACTCCCAAAAATAGGAAATATGTAATTAAATCTTCTTAAACCGCGCTCTTGAATTAAGAGATTGGCATTCTTTGCAGCACGAAAATAAGCGTCAGAAACATCATCACTTGTAACAATATCGCTAGAAGAAACATCCCTCAAACAACCAGAGCGCAACATCTCTTGGATAAAAATCATAGAACCCACCTGACTGGCAGATAGTGTATCCGCAGTATTATTTAATCTTTTACGAATACTTATCAAAGGCATAGGAACACTGGAATATATAAAACCTACAAGACTACCTCGGGCCAAAATATCATAGTCTTCAGCGGCAATAACGTGCCTATAACCACACAAATCAGAATAAAAATTCCGCCGTGCCATCCAACAATGCAGCATAGGGTTATAAAAATTTAGTGCCTTTTTAATAAATTTATCTGATGTAAAAAACCTAGAAATTCCTAGCTGAACACCCGTCTCAGAAATTGTAAATACATCACTGCCAACCAAACTAACATCAGGATTTTTATCAAGAAAATCGGCCTGAATTTCTAGTTTCGAAGGAAGCATAATGTCATCACCATCAAACCTGGCGATATAATCACCCGAGCAATACTTGAGGCCAACATTAAGAGAATCAACCAGTCCTAAATTTTTAGGATTAACCACCAAAATAAATCTAGGATCATTAATGATGGAAGACTGCACTACGGCTAAAGTTGAATCTGTTGAGCCGTCATCAACAATAACAGCCTCCCAATTTCTATATGACTGATTCTTTATTGAGTCAATGGCCTCAGCAACGAACCTCTCGACGTTGAAGACAGGAACCAGTATTGAAACCTTAGGAATATCACTCACAATCTGAAATCCATTAAAGTAATATTAATCATGAAAAATTACTAATTGCGAAGCCTCTTGTTTATATCCGTATAATTTGCATAAAGAGCCAAAGGAACAAACAGGAATGGAGCCCCAAGATAAAGAAAATAAGACATGGATGCAATTGCGATAGGAACAATCATGTGCTGCCCGAACTTTATTACATAGACAAACAAGAAACTCAAAAATAGTAACAATCCAATCAATCCCACCTCAACGAGATAAGTAAGAAAAAGAAGATGTGTATGGATTTGGAAGTACTTTATCGAGTTTCCAACGCCTATGCCAAAAAGCAACTTATCAAAATTTACCTCTGATACATAACCAAAAATTAGCTCCAAAATGTAGAACTTGCTCATAAAGCTACCGTCGGATGAAAGCAACAGAAAAAACCGCACAGAAACCATCGCAAGTAAAATGAATACGACATAAGAAAAAATTTTATTTCTATTATCTTTAACAAAATACAAATAGAAAAAAGACAAAATAGTTGAAATTATTGCAGATCTGGATAGCGAAAAAAATATTAGCGCGAGCAAAAATAGGTTGTCTGGGGAAAAAACTGACTTGTAGCGCCTTGGATCAGTAAACACCGATAAAAAAAGCACTATCATGCTAATAAGGCCCGTTGTATTTGAATCAGCAAACATCAAAGAGCCAAATTTATATATATAAAACCATAGACTTTCAGAGTCTTTTATATAAAGAAAACTTTCCTCAGTTGGCGCTGTCGGATTGAGTATTCTATAAACACTGTCAGCCGTAAATAGCACTATTACGGTATATTTTATAATTTTTATAGCATTAACAATTGGCTTTCCAGCAAATTCATCTTTATAAAGCCTTATGAATATGTATGCCATTGACCCAACAAAAAAATTTATATATTCGCCAGTAAAAATCTTGTTAAAGTTCAATACTGTTATATAAAAAAATAGAACAAGAATAATTAACGAATCCAAAGTTAAACGCCGCAAAAATACGACAAAAATTAACGGAATCCAAAAGCAAGACAACGCAATATAAGCTATGTATACAGGGCTAAATGGCGTAATCTTTGCCGCATATACCGCCATAAAAAATGCAGCAAAATAAAGACTAATACTGCACTTGTTGACATTCTTTATAACCATAAAAATCCCGAAATATTTTCACTAGACACTGATCCACCACAAAAATGACACATTATCAACTTATAATTCTTAACTTTTAATAAAGAGTTTTTTTGTTCTATTGTAAAAATCAGGAGAAATCAGAAGAAACAAGTACCTCAACATAAAGCCCGGTTTAATTAAAAATCCAGGCTCCATAAAAGATAAAGACCTTTTCCGCAATCCTTTATTTGCATTTGCAAGAACAACATCTCGCTTATGTTTTCTGAACAACTCCATGGCAAATTTTCGCTCTTCATTATTGCAGATTGAATTATTATTCACTCTCGAATAGAGCCGCATAAAAACAGGGAGAATATCCATTGAACTAGTTCCAGTAAGACTATCCACCACCCCTCTACGGTAGCCAACGAGTTTCTTTCTTGAAAACCCGAAAGGGCCTAACTCTGAAAGACGAAACCAAACATCCTGGTCTTCCCCCAGAGATTCACCAACAGGAAAGAAAATATCATTTTCAATAAACTTCTCTCGCCGAACTGATATTGAGCTAGTAAAAACGAATGGAGACTCAAGCCATCTTTGATAAAAATTTTCTACAATTTCAATTTTCCCCTCGCCGGTTTCACCCACAATAAGTTCGCTAAAATCAGGTTCATTAAACTCATAATAGGAAGTCCCGACAAAAGCACAATTGTCATAAGAAGAAAAAAGCATCTCTACTTCTTTTAGCTTGTCTGGATGCCAGATATCGTCCGCATCAAGAAACGATATGTAATCACCTTCAGAATGTCGAATTCCAACATTTCTAGCTACAGAAACACCAGAATTTTTTTGTGATAATATTTTCACTCTATTATCAGATATTTCTCGCCTAATATTATCAACCCCACTATCAGATGATCCATCATCAACAACAATGATTTCAAAGTCCTTTATGGTTTGTCTGAGAACACTATTAATTGCGCCAACAACATACTTTTCTTTGTTGTAAAGCGGAATTATCACAGAATGCTTTGGCATTTTAGTTTCGATTTTAACGACTCTATGTGAATTTAAAAAAATCGATTGATAAATCCATATGAAACTGCTCTTTTATCTCTCAATTTTTCGTTAACGATTTCCCATTCAATTTTCTGCAGAGCGGCTGAAATAATACCTTCATTACTCTGATGCTCACTTATCATTCTTGAACGCAAACCAAAAATTTCCAGCAGCGAATCAAGCCGAGCATTTCCTCTTTCTGAATTTTCTATTACCAAAAACGGCTTATTAAACAGAATTGAAAATACACATCCATGGAAAGAATCTGTAACCACAAAACTTGCCAAATAAAAAGACCAAATCCATTTCTCAACACTTGGAAGCTGCAGTCTATGCAGGTCATTATTTTCCTTATAACTATCTTTAAAAAAATTCTCCTCCCTAACGGAAAGAAGCCTAGAAACACAATTTGCGACTCGACTCTTATCTTTATTTGTATCAAGAAAGTATATAAAGCAATTTGATTCATAATTTGATAACGCATCTTCATTCTCGCACAAATTGATGTAATCACTTACATCTAACAGCATTGTCGGATCAAGAACATGAACGGCATCGATATTTAATTTTTTATTGCACAAAAAAACCGCCGAGCTTTCTCTAACTGAAACCGCAGAAAAATCACGGGATAGCTTTGCGCATTTTTTAGTTTTAAACCAATTATACTCCCACTCACTAACTCCAAATGATGTTGCATATGCAACTTTTATAATTTTACTGTCTCTCAAAAAATCAAGGTAGTAATTATATATGTTTGGAGAATATTTTGGCCTCCATGTCTGGTCACTTCCAATAATTACTGCATCGTAATTTTCTTTAGAAAAGTGAATCTTTAGTTCGGCAGAAGATGATACGGACTCCGAAAGTATTATATTTTTTCTTATAAAAGAAATTGTATTTTCAAAATAAAAATCCGTCTTTACTTCCCGCTCTTGAACCTTTTGTCCTTTTAAAGTCTGAATTGCTTTACTGACCAACTCTCTAACCCATGTTCTTTTATCAGGCAGCCTATTTATTGTGACAACCTCATGACCTCTCATCTTAAGAACGCGCTGCATCGCATACGCCTGGAGAATTCCGCCATAATTATGCTTCAAAGGCTGAGTTAGTATGGCTATTTTCACCTTTATTTTCCTTTTATGATCTTTGCAAAAAAATTATTAACTATTGTTAAATTTTTAAGCAACTATTACCTTCTGGCGAACATTGCTTTGATTGCAAAAATCATGTCCAGAACGTCTTGTTTTGTTTCTCGCCCCATGACCAGCATAAAAATATATGCAAAAAACGTAGTGAAAAACACAATAGTAAGACCAAGGATTAAATTCTCGCAATAAATCTTGGATTTAATTGTCATCATTAAAATCCCCAGAAATATTGCCATCAGGGCTAATGGTGTCAATTTTCCGTATATTTCACCTTGACTAATTGGAAGTTTTTTACAAGCAAGCCAAATGAAAAGGGGGACTCTAATCAAAAGACCACTCACCGCAAAGGCAAATACAACTCCATAGACACCCCAAATTGAGCCAATCCCACCTGAAATAATTACAGCAATTAGTGAAATTATTTTACTTTTCAACAAAAGCGATGACTCGCCTTTTGCTATTAAAAGCATAGCAACAACACTAGTGATTGGCTCAATTAGAGTGAACATTGCCAAAATTCTTAAATAATCAACACCATCATTCCACGAACTTCCTAGCATTATCATTACGATCCAATCCGCCATTACAGCAATAAATACTGTTATGTAAATGCCAACTATGGCTGTTTTTTTAATAATAGAAATGCCAAATTTGTTGAATTGATCGGGATCATCGCTGACTCTCGATAGAGCAGGCTGGGCCACACTAACTAACGGAGGAAGAATTTGAATTGATGGGATTGAAGCCAACGTATACATTCTGTTGTATATACCCAATTGGCCACTTCCACCAATATAGCCAACCAGAAAAGGAGTGAAATTAGAAAATAAATAACCTATGAAATTTGCAGATGTTAAGCTTACCCCAAAGTTAATTAACGGCCTTACACCACTACCTCTAACAGGAAAAGATGGGCGCCATGCACATAGGGCCCATGAAATTACAACCTGACTTATTACAGTTGCAACTTGCATTATGACCAGAGCCCAGAATCCTGCATCATTGAGCGCCGAACCAACCCCAAAAGCAATCCCTATTGCCATTGAAACCACATCAATGAGCACAACATACTTGAACTGCATTTGCCGTCTCAATAACGCCTCATGCTGAACAGAAAATCCTCCTATCAAAAATACTACCGACATGACTATGCAAATATTTGTTAAAAGCGGCTCGTCATATACCCAAGCCAAAAAAGGAGAAATCGCAACAGTTAATATCATCAGGCAAATACCCAGAAACACATTTAGCCAAAAAAGATTTGTTACTTGCTCATGCGTGATGTTCTGACGCTGTATTGTAGCCATTGACAATCCACCGTCTTTTAGCATCGCAAACAAGTTTGTGACTACAAATACCATTGCGACCAAACCAAAATCTTTTGGCGACAATATTCTTGACAGCGAAGTTATGGATATAACTTGCAGAGACATTTTTATAATTTGCGCAACAATTGTGATATTTGAGCTTTTAATTGAATGCCCTTTAATATCATCAACTAAATGCTTTACGCAAAAGTAGTCAATTTTTTCTTTCATTAAATATTTTTAATACAAAACGGAATTTATGATCAGTCGCATGATTTATTAAATTACCAATAATATAAATATTTTATATCTAATCATGCATCACTGTTATTTGACGCGTTTTTCTTTTTCATTATCTATTCAGACTAGTGCATTATCTATTCAAACTATTATATTCGTTGGGTTTGGTGCCGCACCCGGCTGGGCGACCATCGGAGCGCCCCCCCCTACGTTGGCGACAAATCCGGGTACGTGCCGGTTCACTAAAAAATATTTATAAAACAATGAAATACCTCTTTGTATAATTGTATCAGTGCTCTTTTAACACCTGATCAATATCGTACTTTTCTGACTGTGCGACATAAAAACTTTCTTTCAAGTTTCCTACCGCAATCATCATGATTAACCTTTCATGCTTGCATATCCCAGCTACCTTCTTGAGAATCTCTTCTTTGTAAATTGGCATGCAAGTATTTAGCGGACACGAACCAAGTCCAGCAGCATGCAACGCAAGCATAATATTCATTGACAGCAGCCCACCATCTATAAAAAGCTGGTTGTGCTCATTGCGCGTAAATGCCTTGGCATTACCAGTAACAATAAGCAGCTTATCGATGCATTCTGTAAATCCAGCATTGCCATTCTGATAGCCGAGCAGTTTTTTAATTTTGTTTTTTTCGCTGTAATAATGAACTTGCCAACCCTGCCGATTGCAGACAGATGGGGTGTTTATGCTCGTTTTTATCACTTTCCGCATCAACTCATCATCTACAGGCTCATCACTAAAGTCTCTAACACTATGCCTGCATACTAGAAAGTTCATATGTTTTTCCAGAGAATATTCACTCCATGTCTCTTTATGTAAAACTTTCAGACCACCTTTATCAGCCGGATCGACCTCCGCATTAAATTTCCTTATACGGGTTTCGAATTCAATCGGCAGTACGTACCCCCTCTGCTGATGAAAAAACAAGTATGCGCGAAGCATATCGCGCAGCATTCTTGTTATATCATCCTGACCGAATGACTTTTCGTATTCCTTGGCTTTAATAATGAGATCAGTGATTTTTGGTTGACCGAAGCCCTCTCTCGGCTCCGGCAAGGCAAGGCCTTTTTCAACGATATGGCAATGCTTGACGAGATAATATTTTAACCTCTCTTTATCTTTTCCCGGTTTTCTTTCGCTAAAAGAAAATCGCAGATGTAAGTACAAACTGTATAGCAATGAAAATATTTCACCTATTGGCGTTAGGTAAAATAATATACTGCCAATCTTTTTAAGTAGATAATTCACGACTAAAGTTCACTTAGTTAAATTTTCTTTCAATTTCAATGTAGCATCTGGGTTCCAGGATACGCAGGGTGCCGATGGCATCTACATCGGCGGTGTATTCCGGGCTCTCGAAGCTCACGGCCACGTGGCTCTGCGCGC
>CAZCIV010000079.1:0-9583 GCA_964498595.1 uncultured Flavobacterium sp. | reverse complement strand
CGCAATTCAATTTGAGAATAATCGGCAGAAAGTAGCGTGTAATTTTCATCGCGAGCAATGAAGGCTTTTCTAATTTGTCTTCCTCTTTCGGTACGAATTGGAATGTTTTGTAAATTCGGATTATTCGAACTCAAACGACCTGTAGCGGCAACCGTTTGCATATAATCGGTATGCACTCTTCCGGTTTTTTTATCGACTTGATTTGGTAAAGCATCAATATACGTACTTTGTAATTTCACCATTTGACGCCATTCTAAAATATCGCGTACAATTTGATTTTCATTTGCCAAATAACTCAACACTTCTTCGCCAGTGGCATATTGACCGGTTTTAGTTTTCTTTTGTTTCGCGCCACCAATTTTTAGTTTTTCGAATAAAATATCGCCCAACTGTTTTGGAGAAGCCAAATTGAATTTCTCACCAGCAGTTTCATAAATTTGTTGTTCCAATGCATCGATTTCTTTTTGCATGTCAACCGACATACTTTTTAGAAATTCCACATCCAAACGAATACCTTCTTTTTCCATATCAGCTAAAACAGGAACTAGCGGAATTTCGATTTCGTCAAACAGTTTTTTCGTACCTACTTTTTCTAAAATCGGTTGGAAATGCTCTTTTAATTGGAAAGTAATATCGGCATCTTCAGTTGCATATTCTTTGATGTCTTCCAAAGGAACATCGCGCATCGACAATTGATTTTTTCCTTTTTTACCAATTAACGTTTCAATCGATTTTGGCGAATATTTCAAATAGGTTTCTGACAAGACATCCATATTATGACGCATATCAGGATTAATCAAATAATGCGCAATCATGGTGTCGAATAATTTTCCTTTGACTTGAATGTTATAATTCGAAAGAATTTTCAAGTCGTATTTCATGTTCTGACCAATTTTTTCGATGTTTTCATTTTCGAAGAATGGTCGGAATTTTTCAATTAACGTTTGGGCTTCCTCCTGATTTTCTGGAAACGGAACATAAAATCCTTTTCCTTTTTCAAAAGAGAATGACATTCCTACTAATTCAGCATTCAAAGCGTCAATTCCAGTAGTTTCGGTATCAAAACAAACCGAAGTTTGATTCAATAAATTTTGCATTAATAATTTTACTGGTAAATCGCCTTGAATTATTTGATAGAAATGCGTTGTGTTTTCTAAAGTTGCATAATACGAATGATTCGCAGTTGGTTCATCCGATTCATCGCTAAAACCAAATAAGTCGAATTGATCTTCGTTTGATTTTTTTGCAGGAGATTTTTTAGTGGGTTGTGGCGTATCTGAAGTTGTTCCGTTAGTGTCAATTTCATCATATTCTTTACCTGAACCAAATAATTTATCAAACTGCGCTTTCATTTGGCGGAATTCTAATTCCTGAAACAAAGCATCGGTTTTCTCCACATCAGGTTTTGATAATTCAAAATCATCCGCATCAAAAGTCACCGGACAATCGAGTAGGATAGTGGCTAACTTTTTAGATAAAATTCCCAACTCTTTATTGGCTTCAATTTTTTCTTTCATCGCACCTTTTAGTTGATGCGTGTTGGCTAATAAATTCTCTAAAGTTCCATATTCCGCTAAGAATTTCTTAGCTGTTTTTTCTCCCACACCAGGCAATCCAGGAATATTATCGGCAGAATCGCCCATCATTCCTAAGAAATCAATTACTTGGTCAGGACGCTCGATTTCAAATTTTTCTAAGACTTCAGGAATTCCCCAGATTTCGATATCATTCCCCATTCGGGCTGGTTTGTACATGAAAATATTTTCCGAAACCAATTGGGCAAAATCCTTATCTGGAGTAACCATGAACACTTGAAAGCCTTCTTTTTCTGCTTGTTTGGCTAAAGTCCCAATCAAATCATCGGCTTCAAAACCTGCTTTTTCAATAATTGGAATGTGCATTGCCTTCAATAATTCTTGAATATAAGGAACTGCGATTTTAATAGCTTCTGGCGTTTCGTCACGATGTGCTTTGTATTCTTGATACATTTCAAAACGGTAATCGCTTCCGCCTTTATCGAAAGCTACGGCTAAATGATCTGGTTTTTCCCGTTTAATAACATCCATTAAAGAATTCATAAAACCCATAATGGCTGAAGTATCCATTCCTTTTGAGTTAATTCTTGGATTTTTAATAAAAGCGTAATATCCTCTAAAAATTAAAGCGTATGCATCGAGTAAAAAAAGGCGTTTTTGAGACATAATATTGGTGTTCTTTAATTTTTCAAAGTTATAAAAATATATGTGTTTTTGGACTTTTTTGTTTATTACAGAAAAAATCTCAGAAAAATAAAACCATGATTTTATGTTTTTCGTAAATGATGAAAAACAAATTAATTATGAGACAAAATTTATTCCCTCTGAAATCAGTTTTACTGATGAGTCTATTGACGATTTTTGTAGCATGCTCTGATGACGATGCTGCTCCAATGCCACAACCAGAACCAACTCCAATGCCTGAAGTGGCTCCTTTGGTAAATTTTACTGCACTAAGTAATGATAACAAAATTTACTATTTTAATGCTAGAAATTTGGAAGCTCCAATTCGTAATCTAACAATAACGGGATTACAATCAGGAGAAAACATTTTGAGTATTGATTACAGACCTGCTACAGGTCAATTGTATGGTTTAGGTTCTACTAGCCGTTTGTATATTATTAATGAAGTTTCTGGTTTGGCAACTCCAATAGGTGCTGCTTCATTTTCACCACAGATTGAAGGAACTTCAAGTTCAATTGATTTTAATCCAACAGTAGATAGAATTCGCTTAGTTTCTAATAATGGTCAAAATTTAAGATTACATCCAGAGTTGGGAACAGTTGTGGCTACAGATGGTAGTATCAATGGTGTTATGAATACTAAAATTGAAGCAGTTGGTTATACAAACAGTTTTGCGGGAAGTACAGCAACTATGTTGTATGATATTGATTATACTACTGACAAGTTATATCTTCAAAACCCACCAAATAATGGGACTTTAGAACTTGTAGGGGCTTTAGAAGTAGATTTTGAAGGTGTAGGAGGATTGGATATTTTACCAGATTCCAACTATGCAATGGCAGTGAATAATAAAAATAATGAATCAAGATTATATACAATCAGTTTAATGTCTGGAAAAGCTACTTGGATTGGAACTTTTTCTCAACAAATTGTAGAAGTTGCTTTTAAATCGAAACCTATTGCTTATGCAACATCAACTTCAAATATGTTATATAGAATTCATCCAATTCTAGGTTCATCTAATTCAATTGCCTTAACAGGAATGAATGCTAACGAACAAATCGTAGGATTAGATTTCAGACCAGCGAACGGTGCTTTGTATGCAGTTACTAATCAAAGTAGATTGTTAACAATTAATACGGCTAATGGTCAAGTAACGGCTGTAGGTTCTGGGTTGACACCAGTGCTTTCTGGTACAGATTTTGGTTTTGATTTTAACCCAACAGTGGATAGAATTCGCTTAGTTAGTAATACAGGGCAAAACCTACGTTTACACCCAGATTTAGGAACGGTTGTATCAACGGATGGAAGTTTGAATCCAGGAACACCATCAGTAACTGCCGCAGCATACACTAATAATTTTGCGCAAAGTACTACTACACAACTTTTTGTAATTGACACAAGTAACAATAATTTATATTTACAAAATCCACCAAATAATGGAACGTTAGTTTTAGTTGGAAGTTTAGGTATAACCGCTTCATCTATGAATGGTTTTGATATTGGAGGAAACAGTAATGAAGCCTTCTCAATTTTAACTGTAAACGGAACACAAGCAGTATACAGAATTAATTTAACAACTGGTGCTGCAACTCGTGTAGTGAATTTTTCACCAAACGTAACTGCAATGGCTGTTGGCTTAGGATTTTAAAGAGTTTTAGTTATTAATTTCAAAGGCTGTAAATCAAAATTGTTTTACAGCCTTTTTTAATCGTTAAAATTTTAATAAATACGTATTGAATTGACAAAGTTGTAGTTACTTTGCAAAAAAAAGCTAATGATTCGATGGGTGATTTTTTTAGTATTTGTTTTAATTCTTGAAATCTATGCATTTCAGGCATTTAAGACATTGATAAAATCAAAATGGTTTTTCATATTTTATTATGTTACATCGGCAATTGCATTAGTTTACATTGTTTACCAATTGTATCATTTTGATAGAAGCGTAGGGCAAACTCCAAAAACGATGATGACCATGGGTTTGTTGTTGCTACTATACGTGCCAAAATTATTATTGACTATCATATTATTTGGAGAAGATATTATTCGTGTTTTTGTGGGGTTATTTTCTTTAGTTAATAGTAATTCCGAAGCTTTTTTACCCGAAAGAAGAAAGTTTGTCAGCCAAATAGCGTTAGGAATTGCAGCCATTCCGTTTACTTCTTTTTTATATGGTATTACTTTTGGTAAATACAATTTTAAAGTAATCAAGCAAACATTATTTTTCCCTGATTTACCAGAAGCTTTTGATGGAACCACAATAACCCATATTTCGGATGTTCACAGTGGAAGTTTTGATGATGCAGAGAAAATCCAATATGCAATAAACTTAATTAATGAACAAAATTCAGATATGGTTTTGTTTACAGGTGATATTGTGAATACTCATGCTGCCGAAATGGATCCATGGATTGATACCTTCAAAAGAATTCATAATCCAAAATTTGGAAAATTCTCAGTTTTAGGAAATCATGATTATGGCGAATACATTAATTGGCCTTCAAAACAAGATAAAATTCAAAATTTTGAAAATATAAAAGCGATTCACGGTAAAATTGATTTTAAATTGTTATTAAATGAACATGTAAAAATCAAAAAAGATAATCAGGAATTAGCGATCGTAGGTGTTGAAAATTGGGGAAGAAAATTTGGAGAACGCGGCGATTTGAATTTGGCTTCACAAGGTTTAAAGAAAGAAGATTTTAAAATTGTGATGAGTCACGACCCAAGTCATTGGGATGAGAAAATTCAGCACGATGACAATCATTATCATTTAACGCTTTCGGGGCATACACATGGGTTACAATTTGGGATAGAAATTCCGGGTTGGATAAAATGGAGTCCGGTGCAATATGTTTACAAGCAATGGGCTGGCTTATATGAAAATGCAGGAAGATATATTTATGTAAATCGTGGTTTTGGTTTCCATGCGTATCCAGGTCGTGTTGGAATTATGCCAGAAATTACGGTAATTGAATTAAAAAAAGGAGAAAAAGTAGTGTAATTCAGTAAAAATGCTACATTTGTATATTATTTTGTTTGAAAAATAATTTTTTGATACTAATAAATTGCAATTTATGTCAAAATTTGGAGAACTTATCGATGCTCAAGTACCTGTGCTAATCGATTTCTTTACAGAGTGGAATGAACCTTCTGTTGCTATGAATGAAGTTATACGTCATGTAGCTGCAGCCTTAGGGGATAAAGCACGAGTAATTAAAATTGATGTGGATAAGAATCAAGAATTAGCCGATGCGCTTCGTATTAAAGGGTTACCTACTTTAATGATTTACAAAGAGGGACAAATGGTGTGGAGACAAAGTGGCGAACTTGATGCTAATACTTTGATTTCTTTAGTACAAGAACAAGTATAGTCTTTCGATTTCACTCGTATGATAAGTTGTAGTAAAATTTATTTTATTACATCAAAAGTAAACCCTTTATTTTTTAAAATTTGTATTGCTTTTGGCAGTGCATACTTCAGATTTTTTTCTGCTTTTAGACTATCGTGAAAAACGATAATACTTCCTTGTGATGTGTTTGAAATCACGTTTTTTAAGCATTTCTCTTCAGAAATGTTTTGGTCAAAATCATAGCTTAATACATCCCACATAATTATTTTGTAGCCTAACTGTCTAATTTCTCTAGATTGACTTGGTTTTATTTTTCCATAAGGAGGACGAAATAGAAAAGAGTGTTCTGGGTTCAGTTTTGAGTGTTCAGTTTCACACAATTTGAAATTTTCGATGTAATAATTTGTCTTGGTTTTCCATCCGTTTAAATGATTGAAAGTGTGATTGCCTGTTTGGTGTCCTTCTTGAAGGATTCTCCTATAAACTTCAGGATGTTTCTTAATGTTATCACCTATACAAAAGAATGTCGCTTTTATGTTTTCTGATTTTAAAACATCTAAAACCCATTCGGTTACCTCAGGTATTGGCCCGTCATCAAACGTTAGATAGATTTTATTTTCCGAATTTGGTATATCCCAAACCAGATGATTGAAAATCTTTTTAATCCATTTATTTGTTTTAACCCAATTGAAATTCATTTTGTAAAATTAGCATAAAAAAAATGCCCCAAACGAAATTTCTTTCACTTGGAACATTTTAATTATTTATAAACTGTTATTCCATATCTCTACCGAAACGTTGAAACATTTTATTGAAATTGTTAAACTTCACTTTTTCTTTGTTGTAAAACTCTAAATCATTAGCGTTTTTTGCAGCTTGAAGCAAGCTTCTGTATTGTTCGATATCGGTAACTATATCCATAGCGCCAAAGTTTTGTTCGCTAGGTTTCCATCCATTGTAGAATGTTAAGTTCTCTTGGTATTTTTTTATTACTTGGGCAAGAATTGCTCTTGCTTTGTCCTTTTTGCCAACCTCATAATATCCAGCCGCAAAAGGCTCTAACAAAGAATAATATTCAAAATACTGAATTGGCATATTTTTCATTGCTAAATCAATTACTTTTTCAGCTTTATCCTTTTTGCCTTCTGTAATTAAGGTTTCCATCAAGCGAGCCAAATTAGTTCTATAACTAATACTGTTTTTGCGTGTTTCTGGATCATGGTAAATAATAGGTTTTCCACTATTTCCCCAATTCCATTTCATTACGATATTGTACATTTTTTCAGAATCTATTTGACCCATTTTCATAGGACTAGGTGAATCTACTGGAGTTTTAATCGGAACTAATTTAAAACACATACCATCTAATTGAAGATAATCTTTCATCCAAAGATAATCGTCTTCACCAAAACTTCCACCAGTAAAATAGATAGGACGTTTCCAATTGTTTTGGTTTACAATATCCAACATCATAAGGCGATTTTTGTATAAGGCGTCATCTTTAATCTCAAATTCGATAGCTGGAACAATAGAATCATAAAACTTCTCTGAAACTACTTTGTTTTTAATTACAGCGGTTTTATCAACAGGATAAATTACCTTTTTCGAAGGGAAATAATTTATTTTACGACCATTATTCAATTCGATTTTAGCTCTTTCATCATCTAAAGAAATGAATTTAATTATTTCGTCTAATAATAAAGGGTCTTTGGTTCTTTCAACAAACAAGCTATAATCTCTATTACTTCCTTTGTATTGTTCCCTATTAAAAGAACTTGGTATTGGTTCAGAATTGTGCGTTTTCATTTTCATTTGGTCAATGTACCAATCCGTCATAAACAAACTAGTATTTACAATTCGAACATCGGTTCTATAACCTTCAATTTCTTGCATATACCAAAGAGGGAAAGTATCGTTGTCTCCAATAGTGAATAAAATGGCATTTGGTTCGCAGGAATCTAAATAAGCCTTAGCCATTGTTAAAGCAGTATCTTTATTAGAACGATCATGATCGTCCCAGTTTTGAGCTGCTAATACTACAGGTGAAGCTAATAACGATGTAGCTAATACAATTGGAATAGCAATTTTAGGTTGTATGTATTTTTTTAAAGTGTCGAAAATGGCATAAATTCCATAGCCAATCCACATAGCAAATACATAGAAAGAACCTACTAATGCATAATCTCTTTCTCTAGGTTCAAAAGGTCTTTCGTTTAAGTATACTTTTAGAGCTAAACCTGTAAATAAGAATAAAACAAGTAAAACATAGAAACTCTTAATGTCTCTTTTGGCATGAAAAACCATTCCAATGATTGCTAAAATAAAAGGTAAAAAGAAATAGGTATTTCTTCCTTTGTTATTTTGCATATCAGATGGAAGGTTTTTTTGGGTTCCAATAAATATCTCGTCGATAAAGTTGATACCACTTAACCAATTTCCATTTGTGTTATCATATTTTCCTTGAACATCACTTTGTCTTCCAACAAAATTCCAAAGTAAATAGCGCACATACATATATCCAAATTGATATTGGATCATGAATTTTATATTGTTGTATAAAGTAGGTTTCTCTACAATTAAATACTCTCCATAACCTTTTAAGAATTTGTCATAGTCTTCTTCGTCAATTTCACCAGCTTGATAGGCTTTTCTAAATTGGGTTACAATATTAACCAATTCATCTTCATGAGCATATTCTGGATTAATTCTAAACTCTAATGGTTCAGTAAAAATCATGTAATTTTCTCTGTGCTCATTACTCCACATTCTTGGAAGAAAAGCTTTATGGGCATCATCAGTATTTTGTTTTGCGTTTTTATAATCGTTTGTAATTACATACTTACCAGTTTTATAATCACGCTCATAGTTAGGTTTGTCGTCTAAATAAGGTGTTACAGGGTCTAATCCAGAATAGGTGTCGGAAAATTGTGGTCCGTAAAATAATTTTTGTTCTCCATACTGCTCACGATTATAATACGCTAAAACTTCTGCAGCATCTGATGGTTTATTTTCGTTGATTGGAGTATTAGCATTGGCTCTAATAGGTAGCATCATCCATGTTGAGAACCCAATTAGTATGAAAAGAGTCGCTAAAATTAAGGTGTTGTAAAAAACATGTCCTTTTTTCTTTGTATAATTTAAACCAAAATAGAAAGCAACAACAATTAAAATGAAAGCAAAAATGGTTCCCGAGTTAAATGGCATTCCAAGATTATTTACCATGAAAATTTCGGTTTTACCAAAGAAAGCCAGTGTGTATGGAAGTAAAAGTTTGAAAATAAAAAGTAAAATAGCTATAATCACAACGTTTGCAATCAGAAAGCTTTTAATGGTAATATTGTTGTATTTTTTAAAAAAATATAGAAATCCAATAGCTGGAAAAGTAAGTAGAGCCATAAAATGAACCCCAAAAGAAAGTCCAATAACTAATGAAATTATTAGAAGCCACTTATTTCCACGAGGCGTATTTATCTCTTGTTCCCAACGTAATCCTAACCAAAACAACAATGCAATTAAAAATGTAGCCATTGCATACACTTCGGCTTCTACGGCATTGTACCAAAAACTATCGGTGAAGGTAAACGATAATGAAGCGACTGTAGCACTACCTAAAATCATTATAGCATTGTTTGCAGAAAGTTCTTTTTCTCCAACAATTATTTTTTTTAATAATATGGTTAACGACCAAAACATGAAAAGAACAGTGAAAGCACTTGAAAATACAGAAAGATAGTTCACCATCAATGCAATTTTGTCAGGACTAAAGGCAAACATAGCAAAAAATGCACCTAACATTTGAAATAGTGGTGCTCCCGGCGGATGGCCTACTTCTAAGTTGGCTGATGTTGCAATGTATTCACCACAATCCCAAAAACTCATGGTAGGCTCTACAGTTAATGAATAAGTAATTAATGCTACCATAAAAGCAGACCATCCTAGAATAGTGTTCCACTTTTTAAAGTTGAATGAATTCATATTGTAAATTGTTGTTTCTATATTCTCCTACAAAG
>CAZCIV010000078.1:0-9687 GCA_964498595.1 uncultured Flavobacterium sp. | reverse complement strand
CTTATCTACTTTTGGTTCAAATGACTTATTAAATAATCTCTTTGAATTGCTTCTATAAACATTTGGAAAAACCATACTTATCATTAAATAAAATAAAGACTTAAAAAATTGAAGAGAAAAAATTTGTTTTACTGAACTTTCTTTAATAATATCTTTAAAAATAAAAAATGTTTTCTTAAATGATTTTTTTTCAAATGCTCTTGAAATTGATAATAAAATAATTTGCATACCTAAAATTCGTTTACCAAATCTGCTATTCTTGATATAAATTCTTACAGTTTCAGGTACAAATTCAAAAAAACCAATAGAATCAACTAAAAATGTGCTTTTTGGCCATTGAGGAGTAAGTGATTCATTAAATATTTTTATTTGACTTAAAACAAATTTTGCATTTTTATTTAATGCTAAATAATTCAAAATAAAAACTAGTTGACCTTGATGAGTTTTAATAGATTCTTTGTAAATAGGCAATTGTGATTTTAAGTAGGACATGTTATAAATACAATTACTAATTGCAAAAGAATTTACATAAGAAGCCATTAAACAAAAATCTTTTAGTCCTCTTCCTTCAAAATCTTTTAAGTATCCAAAATTTATAAAAAAAGAATCATTTTTTTCTTTGATAAGATGTAGCACATTACTTATTACATTTTGTTCAATTAAATCATTATCTGAAAGTACCCAAGTCCAATCTGTCTCACTTAAGGTGATACATTTATATATATTCAAATCAGGGCCAATATTGGTGTCGTTTTTATAAATTCTCCAGTTATTCGTATCAAAACCATTATTTTTCAAATAATCTTCAACAGAAGGTAATGAATTGTTATCAATTATATATATATAAACTTCATCTGTTATTTGAAGCCTTAATCTATTTAACTGCTCTAATAAATATTTATGATTATTATATGTTGGAATAGCAATCGTTAATAACGGTTTTTTAATTATTTGTGCCATAATCTTTTTTTTGTTATAAATATATAGATCGTCCAAACAAAGCTCATAATAGTCAAAATTAAATAGCCAGAGGTAATCCCCACAACTCCAAAAAAATGCCCTAATGAAATTGTTGAGATTGAACAAAGCACCCCAATAACAACACTTTGTAGAAGCATAGGTTCTTTTTTATGGCACCGTAAATAGGTAGCTAATGAAAATACAATATGATTTATTGAAATAGTGGCTATCATAAAAATCATTGGTATAAAAGGTAGAAACCGTTCTGCAAAATTACTATTCCCAATTTTAATATCGTAATGACGCATGATAAAAACTATAGCGATTAAAAAAAATAATCCAAAAGCATTGATAAAAAATGATTGTATAAGAGTTTTATTAAAAACACTATCCAATTTGTTATAATCTTTCAGTGCTATTAAGCCTGAAAATAATGGTACTTTAGTACTCATCCAACTCATAGAGATAGACATCACACCATTTAATGCCATTAATGTCATTCCCATTTGGCCTGCAACAATAGGACCATCAGTTGCAAAAAGAACAGGATTAAACAATTGAAAAATAAAATATCCACTAATCCAACTCAAAGCAATTTTCCATTGAAAAGGAAAAATTTCCGAACGGTAATTAACTTGACTATTTCCTATTTTTTGCCAAATAAAAGATAATAGTTTTATTTTATATCCAAAAAAAATCCAAAATGGAACAACTAAAAAAGACGCAAACGCAGCAATTGGTGCTGAAAAAAGTTTTAAACCCAAAGAAAATAAAACAATCACAAAACTAAGTTGCACAATTTGTTGTATCATTCGAACTCTTGCTACTTCTTTTACCCTACCTAATCCTTCAATAAATGCTAGTATTGGCGATGTCATCAATGTTAAAGAGGTTGTTATTGCTAAAATTACCCATGGGATTTGCCAATTAATAGCAATATTTACTTTTCCGTAAGTACTAAAAAAATAGTAGCCCGCTAATAACAATCCAAAAAACAATAATACTGAAATAACTGCAAACCATTTTATGGTAAATTTTAATAACGAGGCTAATCTTGAGCTAGATTCTTCAGATCCAGAGAAACTCACCTTGCTATGCCATACCAAATTAGCATTTTCATGTGCAACAAACTGCGTAATGATACCAGACAAACCCAACTCAAAGAAAATTTGAATTGCCAAAATACTCCCAAAAGTATAATAATATCCTTGCTCTATTTTGGTTAAAAACTTGGCTACAAATAGTAGTGTAATTACCCCTCCTCCTGCTTGAATTATTCTTGAAAGAATAGTAAAAGCTATGGCACTGTCTATTCCAATTTTATTAGAGACGTTCTTTAATAATTTAATCATTTTAAGAATTTAAATAATCTCTAATGACATTTGCTATATAATCATAGTGAGATTCATTAAGCCCTGGCCAAACCCCCAACCAAAAAGAACAATTCATAATATGATCTGTATTCACTAAATCACCTACAACACGATGCTCAATATTAGCATAAGCAGGTTGACTTAAAAGATTGCCTCCAAACAATAATCGAGTTCCTATTTTTTTTTCTTCTAAATGCTGTACTAGCATATGTCTATCAGCAGCATCACCATCTCTCAAAGTTAATAAAAAACCAAACCAAGAAGGATCGGAATTTGGAGTTGGTTCAGGCAAAATAAATACCTCTTCAAACTCTTTCATACGTTCATACAAAGCAGCATAATTCTCACGACGACGTTGTACAAATGAATCGATTTTTTTGATTTGTGATACCCCAAAAGCTGCTTGCATATCAGTAACTTTTAAATTAAACCCAATATGTGAATAGGTGTATTTATGATCATATCCAAAAGGTAAAGAGCCAAGTTGTTGGCCAAAACGACAACCACAAGTATTGTCTTTACCTGGCTCGCAATAACAATCTCTACCCCAATCTCTAAAACTTTCTGCCAATTTTGATAATACAGGGTTGTTAATCAATACAGCACCACCCTCACCCATTGTGATGTGATGTGCTGGATAAAAAGAAAAAGTAGCAATATCTCCGAAAGTACCAGTTTTTTTTCCTTTGTAAGTTGCTCCCAATGAGTCACAATCATCTTCTACTACCCAAAGGTTGTATTTTTGGGCTACTCGCATTACTTCGTCCAAGTCAAATGGATTCCCTAAAGAATGTGCAATCATAATCGCTTTTGTTTTTGGACTAACAGCAGCTTCAATCATATCAGATTTTACATTATGAGTTGCCAAATCAACATCTACAAAGACTGGAATTGCACCAAACTGAATAATAGGATTGACTGTCGTAGGAAAACCTGCCGCAACAGTAATTACTTCATCACCTGGCTTGATTGCTCTTTCTCCTAATTTCGGTGAAGTAAGGGCATAAAAAGCAACTAAATTAGCAGATGAACCAGAATTAACTAACAATGCTCTATGAGCTCCAAAATATCTGGCAAAATCTGCCTCAAATGTATTGGCAAACCTTCCTGCGGTAAGCCAACCATCAAGAGCTGCATCTACTCCATTTAATATATCTTCCTCGTCTAATACCTTTCCAGTAACCGGTATATAGCTTTCACCAGCAATTATAACTTGTGTCGATTTTTTCTTAGCAATTTCTCTTAAACTAGCAATAAGAGTTTTATCATTTAAATTTTGTAACATAAAAAAAAATTAAAATTAATATTATGTGCCTTCCATTTCAATTGGTTGAGCAAACGGTTCCATTTCAGTAATTGGTCTTCCAAAAGCAATTTTAGGATAAGTATTTGTTTGAGGATTTATCATAACTTGCAATAACTGTGGCTTTTTTGCATTTTCTTCTGACCACAACCAATCAATTGCGTTTTCAATTTCGTTTTGATTTTCAATGGTTTTACTCTCTATTCCATATCCATTTGCCACTTTAGAAAAATCAGGAGCAGAATATCCCCAGTATGTAGATTGATAACGAGATTCAAAATAACTATCCTGGAATTGTCTTATCATTCCCAATGATTGATTATTTAAAACTATTATTTTTATCGGTAGATTATTTCTAACAATAGTTTGCAATTCTTGAATATTAATTTGCATACAACCATCACCTACCAAAACAACTACGGGATTTTTATTGAATGCTATTGAAGCTCCTATCCCAGCGGGTAATGAAAATCCCATAGCTCCCATTCCACCAGAAGTTAAAAAATATTGCCCATTCGTAATTTCAAGTGATTGAGCAGCCCACATTTGATGGCTCCCTACATCTGCTAAATAAGCTTTTGCTAGATTAGATTTACGTGAAAGCTTGTGCATAAAAACATTAGGATTTATACCAACGGGATTTAATTCGTTAACATCTAGCCATTTTTCTTTTAATTCATTAATATAAGTAATCCAATCATACGGAAAATTAAAAATAGTTCCTAAAATAGCATCATTAAATTGAACAAAAAATTGATTCAATTCACTTACTACAGCCTTACATCCCTTTACTCTATTATTTATTTCCGCAAATTCACAATCTATATGATATATTTTCCTATTTGCAATAAAAGTAGTGTCTGCTCCAGTCTGTCTTATATCTAGCCTAGCCCCCAAAACAATTAACAAATCGCACTCTCCAAAAGCAATATTAGCCCACCTATTTCCATAACTTCCGATAAATCCTACTCTTTGCTGATGTGAATAAGAAATTGTATCTAAGCCTAAAAGTGTAGTAATAACTGGTATTTTTGTGGTTTCTACAAATTGGTTAAAATCCTCCTGTGTTTTTCCTGCTTTAATACCTCTTCCTGCTAAAATTAATGGCTTTTTTGCAGTTTTTATATCTTGTATTAATTCATCAATTATTGATGTTTCGATTTTTACTTTCTTTAGAGATGCTAGCACTTCCTGATATGGTTTTATATGGGCTCTTTGTATATCCATAGGAATATCAATAAGAACTGGTCCAGGACGCCCGTTTAAAGTTAATTGAAAAGCTTCCTCCATAATCTTTGGAATATCATTAGGATCTTTTATTTGAACAGCCATTTTTGTAATTGGTTTTGCCATAGATACAATGTCAGTTTCCTGAAATCCTAATTGCCTAATATCTCTATCCTCTTTTAATTCATGTCTATTGACTTGTCCTGTAATAAATAAAGCTGGAGTAGAATCAAAATAACAACTTCCTATACCTGTAAGCAAATTTGTAGCTCCAGGGCCACTTGTTGCTAAAGCAACTCCTGGAAGTCCAGTGATTCTAGCAAAACCTTCTGCTGCAAAAGCAGCAGCTTGCTCATGATGCATTGTTACAACATTAATTGCTGTTTTTTGATTGAAAGAATCCAATATATGTGTTATCATACCACCTGACAATTCAAAAACACTAGAAATTCCTTTGCTTTCTAAAAATTCAACAATAAAATCTGATACTTTCATGAATTAAGTTATTTATTATAATATTTTATAGTGTTTTCTATAGCTATGGAAAAATTAGTAAATTCAATTTCTCCAATTTGACTAATTAATTTATTTATAGAACCTTGCATATGCATAGATTGATCTTTTCTATAATCTACCGCACCAAAATTTAATTTAAACTCTGGATTTAGTTTGTTTCTAATTTCTTCTACTAAAGAGCGAATCGATATGACTTTGTCAGAAGAAATATTATAAATTCCAGACAAAACTGGTAACATTACTATTTTATTCATAATTGATGCAAAATCTTTAACATAAAGGTAAGCATATTTTTGTTCTCCTAATGTTAAGTTCATGTGGTTTTCTTTTTTAATTTTTTCAACTATAGAAGGTATTAACCAATTATTATTTTCTTTTTCACCAAATAAAGAAAATAAGCGCAACCAAATCCATGTCATTTTATGCGAATCTGAAAAAGTTTTTAAAAGCTCTAAACACGCCAACTTTACACTGCCATAAGCACTAATAGCCTCACAATTTTGCTCTTCATCAATAATTCCATTAATATTTCCGTATTCAGCTTGAGAACCTAAAAAAATGAATTTCTTTAAAGATAACTCTTCTGATAATTGTAATAATTCTATCAAAAAATTAATGTTTTGGGATTGAACTTTCCAATTATTTCTATCATTTGCTTCAACTCCTATCCAAGCCCCATGAATAATAATATCAATATTAAATTTTAATAATCTTTTTTTATAATTTTGATCATCATCAATATCAATCCAAATAATTTTATCTTTGAAGCTATCACATCTCCATATATTGGATTGCTGCCTTTTTAGACCAATTACAATATAATTATCATTGACTAAATTCTCTGCAATATGACATCCCAAAAAACCTGTAATTCCTGTTATTAAAACCGTTTTCATTAAATATTCAAAAACAATTTAATTTGTTTATCTGTAAAAGCATTTATATTATCTTTATTGCTTATAAACTCTTTATACCATGAAAGGGTAAAATCTATAGTATTTATGGCATTCATTTTAGGATACCAGTTTAGATCTGCTGCTGCTTTATTTATATCTAACTTTAACAATCCTGCTTCATGTGGCTGGTCGATTTCTTGTTTTATCTTATATGTTCCTGAACCCCAATTCTCTATGGCTAAATTTAACATCTCTTCTACCGACAACGCATCTTGAGTGTAAGGTCCAAAATTATAAGCTTGTGAATAATTTGTGGGGGTTTGGCTCAAATACATTCCCAAAATTAAATAACCAATAACTGGTTCCAAAACATGTTGCCATGGCCGAACAGATTTTGGATTTCTAATTACAATGGTTTCATTTGCAATTAATGCTCTAAGAATATCAGGGATTAATCTATCTTTTGACCAGTCTCCTCCTCCAATTACATTTCCAGCACGGGCTACAGCAATTCCTTTTTTATGACTATCATAATTTTTCGTGTTAAAAAATGAATTTCGATAAGAATCTATAACCAATTCTGTACAAGCTTTGCTTGCACTATAGGGGTCATAGCCTCCCAAGCGATCGTTTTCTCTATAAGGATATACCCATTCATTATTATGATAAACTTTGTCTGTGGTAATTAGAACCACATCACATTTTTTATCTAATAAACGAATAGCATCTAGCAAATGCGCTGTTCCTATTGCATTAACTTCAAAAGTTTCTGAAGGAATTTCATAAGAAAGTCTCACCAAGGGTTGTGCTGCTAAATGAAAAACATAATCAGGCTGAAAGGAAAGTATTTCTTCTTCTAAACGCTTTTTATCTCTTAAATCGGCAATAACGGAATCACAAATTTTATCCCCATCAATCAAATGAAACAAATCATTTGGCGTCCGAGGCACTAAAGCATAGCCTTTTACCTGTGCCCCCAAAACGGAAAGTGTCTTTAACATCCATGCTCCCTTGAAACCTGTATGACCAGTTAAAAAAATTTTTTTCCCTTTGTATGCATTATTTAACTCATTAAACAAAACACTTTCTACCATATTTTCCATTTTGCATTACCTGAATTCCACATTTCTTCTAATTCTACTCTATCCCTTAGAGCATCCATACACTTCCAAAAGCCATAATGTTTATAAGCGGCTAACTGTTGGTCTCTAGCTATAGTTCCTAATGGCTCTTTTTCCCACTGTATATTAGACACATCTCCATCCAAGTATTGAAAAATACCTGGCTCTAAGACAAAAAAGCCACCATTAATCCACATTCCGTCTCCAGCTGGTTTTTCAACAAAATTATCTACTTCACCATTCTGTTTGATATTTAAGTTTCCAAATCTGCCGGGCACTTGAACACTAGTCAATGTAGCTAGCCTCTTATGGGATTGATGAAATTTTAATAATTCATCAATATTTACATCTGCAACACCATCTCCATAAGTAAGCATGAAAGTTTCTCCTTTTACATACCTCTCTATACGTTTTAATCTTCCAGCAGTATTTGTATGTAATCCTGTATCTATTAAAGTTACTTTAAATGACTCAGTTTCAGAAAAATGTACATTAATATTATTATTCGCCAACTCAATGGTTACATCCGAATTATGCAGGTAGTAATTATAGAAATATTCTTTGATATAAGTTGCTTTATATCCTAGACAAATAATAAATTCATTATATCCATAATGTTCATAAATTTTTAAAATATGCCATAAAATAGGTTTTCCACCTATCTCTACCATAGGTTTTGGTCTAGCTTCAGTTTCTTCCATAAGACGAGTGCCGAAACCACCCGCAAAAATTACTACTTTCATATTATATTCTTTCTAACTTATTTCTAAATTGATATTATTGGTCAAAGGATAACTACAACATAATAAAAATTCATCATGGGCAAGATCATCTCTTTCTTTGGTTAATCCCAACATTTTTAACTGGCCATCATTTACTTTAGCCTTACAACTGCTACAATTTCCTATTTGACAAGAATATGGTATATCTATATTATTATCTAATGCAATATCTAAAATACTTTTTCCTTTAGGAACAAAAATTTCAGAATGTAATCCTTGAAAATTGATATTCACTGTAGAGTCTTTAACATCAAAAAAATCTTTAGGGTCAATTACTAATTCATACGATTCAGTTAAAATATAAGATTTTGGAACATTCAATTGTAACAATGTACTTGTTATTGTTTCTTTTAGTTCATTAGGACCACAAATATAATGTTTACTCTTGTCAAAACCTTCAAATTGTTTTGATAACTTATTTATAAAATTAGAATTAATTCTACCTTTCAGTAATTTATTAGTTTCTTTAATGGAATCATCTTTTGAAAAAAATTTAAAACATGTAAAATTATTTGAATTTTCAATTTCCAATTTTTCTAACTCATCATTAAAAAGACTAGATTCCTTATTTTTATTACCATATATCAAAAACAGCTTAGTATTAAAATTGCTATTATTTAAAGCCTCTTTAATTATTGAGAACAAAGGTGTTATTCCACTTCCAACACCCCATAAAAAAATTACAGGTGTTGTATTTGAATAATCATATATAAAATCCCCCATTGGCTCAATAACTTCAAAAGTATCTCCTACTCTAGCATTATCATTAATATGATTAGAAAATATGCCATTTTTAACCCTTTTCACTGTAATCTCTAAAAAAGCATCTTTAGAAGGAGCTGATGAAAAAGAATATGGTCTTGCATATTTTCTACCAGCAATATTTGAAATCAAGGTTATATATTGACCCGCTTTATATTTAACTTTACGTATCCCTGGTTGTTTAAAACACAATGTTAAAGCATCAAAAGAATGACGCTTTATTTCTTGCACTTTTAATGTAAATCTTTTCACAATACAAAAAATATTAAAAAAACATAAATATGCCAAGCATATATAATAGAAAACAGTCAAACAATAATTAAAATAATTAATCGCTTTTCAGTCTAAATAATAATAATTAATTTTTATACCACTCAAAAACTATTTCCATGCCTTCCTCTATTTCCACCTGATGTTTCCACCCCAATCTATTCAATTTAGAAGGGTCTGTTAATTTTTTCATGGTACCGTCTGGTTTTGAAGAGTCGAAAGAAATACTACCTTTATAATCAATTATTCTTGCAATTAATGAGGATAAATCTTTAATGGTTATATCAGAACCTGTACCAATATTGATGTGCGTGTTTCTTATCTCTTTTTTATCTTCTATTAGATCTTTAAAGTCAATATTCTGCATTACGTAGATACAAGCATCTGCCATATCTTCACTCCAAAGAAATTCTCTCATAGGCTTACCTGTACCCCAGAGCTCTACTCTATCCTCATACACCCCATATTTTGATAAAA
>CAZCIV010000077.1:0-9766 GCA_964498595.1 uncultured Flavobacterium sp. | reverse complement strand
TAACGGTTTGGCGCTTGGCGCAGTGGCGGATTTCGGAGTACAAAACTGTCAATATACCACAAAAGTTGATGTGAAGTAGAATGTTCAATTAACCACTTCACCCGCCATTGAGCCAAACGCCTGTTACAAGCTGCCCTTCTTTCTGTTAATGGTCTGTCGTGTCGAGTTTTCAGTGTCCCTGTGCGGTTGGGCAGACATACTCTTTTGCAAGCTTTGGCTTGTGTGTCGGCTTGTGTGGCTTGCAAATGTGTATGGCTGCTAAGGGTTGGCATTGAATAGTCCTTTCGTTTTACATTCCTCTAAAAACTTTCTCTTAATTGTATTCTCAACTAATTTTGGATTACGTGTCGTTGCCTTTACAACTTTCTCATAATATTTATCCGCGTCTTCAATTTCACTTAGTGATTTGGCGTTTTCATAATAGTCAAAGATATCCTCATACCATTCTTTAGCTTTGTGCTTGTTACAAATTAACTCATCGTACCGACTATAATATTCTATACTTCCATCTGCTTTATATTTTCTGTCTGTCTTAAAAATCCTCTTCCAGGTCTCAATTTCCTCATTCTTAGCTGGTGCACTTATTGAAAGTGTGTATTCAGATGGAGATATTGATTTAACGTTTTTCGATAAAAGTTCAAATTGAAATTCAATTTCAGGATGATTATTAGCATAAGGATAAAACGCAAGTTTTCTCCCTTTGATATGGTCAATAGGGTCGTTAGTACTTTTATTTCCAGAGTTACATTTGTAACACATTGGAGATAAATTTTTAAAGTTAATAGAGTTGAATGGATAAATCGCTTTGGGCAAGTAATGGTCGTATGCTTCTCTAGTTGATACATAATTGCCATCTATTGGATAAATGCCACAAAATGGGCAAATGCCATTATCATTTACAATCATAAAACTATTGTAATGAGATAAAATTAAAACATCATTTAGCTTGCCAAAAATGTCAAGATTAAAAGGAGACTCATTACCATAAAGTTTTGAATAAAAATTATTTAGAGCACCTTCTAAATCTGGATACCTTGCTTTTAACTCAGAGTAAGTAATTGGCGTTTTTAATTTATTAGAACAGAGTGATTCAATGTCATTGTTAATTGAATAAAAATCAATTAGCTCAAGTTTAAAATTGTCATCATTAATTTTTGCAAATTCATTGTAAACATTTTCTATTGAACTATTGAAAAAATATGCTGATTTGCCCTTTTGATTTTTTTTCGTACTAGTTGGGTCGTAATCTATATTGCCAAGTTCTTCATAAATGTCTTTTAAATCTTTGTTTCCATTTAATTTTTCAATATCAAAAGGTCCTTCTGCCACTAACCAAACATCATAAAACAGAAAGTCAAGAAATTCTTGCAATTTCTCAATATCATGTTTAATATACTGGTACGTGAATATCATTATTTGCTTTCGATTTGGTCTATAATGTCATTAATGAATAACATGCTTTCAACAGATTCACCAATCTCTCTTCTTACTTTTGAAAGAAACACTTCTTTGTCTTTCGTTTCTTCTAATTCCTTTCTTAATTCATCAATTTTACTGTTCGCATATGCTCCAATTGTGTCCGGTTTATTGAAGATTCTTAAAGTGATTTTATTTACAGAAGTACCCAACGTCTGAAAGTCAGGAAAGCCACAAGTAACTTCTTTCGTCTTATTATCTTTTACAAACACATGAACGTACTTTGATTCACTGTCAGAAACTAAGTAAGGTGAATGCGTTGTAATCAACATCTCCCTCATTGTGCTTGATTTATTTAAAGCAAAACAATGACGAATGCTTGAAATGAATTTTGCTTTCCAATCGGGATTGAAATGTGTTTCTGGTTCGTCTAATAAAAACAAACAATTCTCATTTTTAAAAAGTAAACAAAGGCCTAATGAATGCAAGAACTGATGTTCACCATCAGAAAGTTCTTTTGTGAATAGCGGTTTGCTGAGCCCTTTTTTCTTTATCCAAAGATTCTTAAAACGAAGGATTCTATCATCTTCTAATGGGTTTGGATAAATATCATGATTAATGAAAATGTTCTTTGATTGATACACTCTTTTCTTGTCCTCTGCTGTAACAACATAGGCGTTTAGTTCTAGCAGAATTTGAAAGAGTTGAAATAATTGCAATGGACTTTCGGCAAAATGAAAACGGAAAGCATTTTTTGTTGCTTGAGTTACTTTGTAATCAAGTATTAAATATTCTCTTCCATCTTCATTATCTATTTGTTCTATGTATTGTGTTTCAAAACAAGTTGCACATTTCTTTAATATCTCAATACTATCTCGAAGATTATGAGTTAGTTGAACTTGATTATTTTTGTCATCATGCAATTGCTCTAATGTGATTTTTCTGTCTCGCAATATATCTTCTTGTAAATCAAGATATTTATCCATGCAAATAATCAAGCGGAACTCGTCTAAATCCTCCAACTCTACTTCCTCATTAAAAGGTGCAAGTGTCTTTTCGTCTTGCATTAAAAAATTAGCCAACAAAATGGCTTGGCTATATTCTTTATCGAGATATACCAATCTTCCTTCTGACTTAGGAGGAAAACCAAAAGGCTCTTCATAGGTTAGTTTATCTGCATACTCATCAAAATGAAGGAAACGGGTTTTGAAAAATGGCAAGCTCAATAGTTCATTTTCGCCTGAGGAATAACCTAACACATATTTTGGCAGTAGTAATTGAATTTCTTGCTTGCCAAGTTTTTCAGTTTTATTGGAATATTCACTTCTATTAACCCACTCAAATACTGGCGTTTGACCAACTTCTTTTGAAATTCGAATATGACACTTAGTATCGTTAAAAACGACTTTCGGCATTTCATCAAATGCTTTATCTATAAGAATGATTGGGATAGGAATAAAATACTCCAATTCAAATGCATCAACCACACAAACGGTATTATCAAAACCGCTTTTATCTTCTTCACTTTTTAAGAAACCCTCGGGCAAATAATCATTGAACATACAGTCCAAATGATAGAAAATATTTGCCAATGCTTCCAAGATATTTGACTTTCCACTTCCATTTCTCCCAGCCAAAATATTGGGGTTGAAATCATGAGCTAGTTGATAGTCAAAATCTCTAAGAAAATAGATTTCAAAACCACTTTGCAATGACCTGAAACCTTCGGGTGTATTTACTTTAAACCTTAAAAGCTTCATCGGTTAATTTCAATTTTATGGTTTTATCATTTTCATCAAAAACTTGCTCAATTATGGGTTGCTTGGCTCCAATGAACCGGAATATGATGGTTTTCCAGTTATCGTAAGTAAACTCATATCCTGTTCCTCTCAAAAAATATCTTCTTGCATATTCTTCTAAATCTCGAATTTCAAAAAATCTTCCCTCAAAGCCCTTTGTTAGAATAAATTGGTAGAAAAAATCCTTATTCATATATGTGAACTCAATTCCTTCGGTTTCTTCATTATCAGGCAAACGCAAGTATTGTCGAATACTCATATTACGAATATCCGTTTCTCTATTTGAAGGTACTTCACCCTTTGGCAATTTGTGTTTAAAAGACTTCTCAAATTCTTCCATCTCCTTTTCAAAAATTAAATCATCTTCCATTCCTGAATTATCTTTTTTTTTTGAATCTTCCATATCTGAAATATCTACTTTGTTTAAATCAAGTTCTCCTTTAAATGCTCTTTGGCTGATGCTTCCGTAAAGGTTTTCGAGTTCTTTTAAACTTGCATAATATTCTTTTTCTATCTTATTAAGAGATGCCAATTGAAGTGAATATTCGTTTTGAAGTTCTAATGAGGGAGAAATAAATTTGAATTTTTTAAATTCACTCATGGGTGGAAAATTAGGAACCCCTGAGCCAATTGTAGAGCCATAATATTTACGCTTGAAATTTTGATGAGAAAATAATGCTAGAAAAAAATTCTTATTGATTATTCTATCGTCAAGAGTCAATTTTAATAAGGCTTGGTTGATAATACCTTTTTGGGCGTTTTCAGGTACGATAGCAAGTTTGCCTAAATAAACTCCAGAGCAACTAATTATAACATCTCCCGGTAAAACTTCAAAAGCTTTTAATTCTTCATACTTTGCATCATCTATATAATATCGAGCAAATGTAAAGTCATTGTTTAGTGCATGATATTGTTCATAAACCAAATAGCCTTTTTCAACAAAAATTTCCTTTTTCAAGGCTCCTCCAAAAGGTCCTCTTTTTATAGAATGTCTGTCTTTGACTACTAAATCTTCAATTGTCTTAGTATCCCAACCTTTTTCATTTAACACAGGGTCGCCAAACTTTATTTCAAATAAAGATCTTGAAAGTATATTTATCAAATCAATACTTTCTTTTCGCTTTTGAATTAATGATTCACATTGAAAAAGAGCTTTGGCAATTCGTTTCTGGTCGTCTAAGGTAGGAGGCAGTGGAATTTGTAAAGCTGATAGACTTTGCTTGTTCAGAGTTTGACCCATTGCCGCTTGATTGCCACCAACCAACGGAATAGATTTTAACGCATAATACAGATATTCCTTGTTTAGTTGTGTTTCATCTATTATTGGTAGGGCTGCAATTGCCTCATTTGTATAAAGGTCTTTTTCGGCAAAAGCAAGTTTCCCAATACTCAACTTGAAACTCATTAATAGAGTTCCTTTCTTTACAATTTTACAATTAGACTCAGCTATTGCAACATCAGTGATTTCTTCTTTTGTTTTTGAAATATGTTTTTCCTTTAAATCTGATATACTTACCCATGTAAATCCAGACCCCCAATACTCAGGTTTGCTTCGACTCGGTGTTTTACCTATATTAATGTCACAGAGTTTCGATAAAGGCTTATATGACCATTTATTATCCGTCATTTTAAAAGTAGCTTTCTAGTGTTTTTAAATCTTTTACAATATTACTTTCGATAAAATTCAACTTATCGAGGATGACTTTCGGTTCATCGTATTTTATAGATTCAAAAACATCTACCTTATGTTTTGAAAAACTTAAATCATAATCAGCTTCAACAATCTCTGATTTTGGCACAAAAAAGAATTTACCTTTTCTGTCATTCTCAGCATTAACATCTCTCGTTTTATAATTTGTCACTATATCTTGTAAGTCTCCAAAATCATCTTTACCATCAGGAAGTTTTAGTTTGTTTCTTTTATCATCCAAAGTGTAACCATCCGATTCCATATCGTAGAACCAAACATTTTCAGTAGTTCCACCTTTTGTAAATATCAATAAAGCAGTACTTACACCAGCATAAGGTTTAAAAACACCACTAGGAACGGTTATTACTGCTTTTAGTTCAGATTTTTCAATCATCAGTTTTCTAGCATCTACAAAAGCTCCACCAGTACCAAACAAAACACCTTGTGGGACAACTATTCCTGCTGTACCTCCCATTTCAAGCATATTGTAAATGCGTTCAATAAATAGTAATTCCGTTTTTGTAGTTTTTAAAGCTAGCTCTTCATTAATGTCGCCCTTATCAATGTTGCCTGTAAAAGGAGGATTCGCTAATACAATTTTATATTGAGCATTTTCAGTATAGCTTTTACTCAGAGTGTCTTTGTAGTCAATTTGTGGGCTATCAATACCATGCATCATTAAGTTCATTAAGCCTAACCGCACCATGGTTTGATCTATGTCGTAACCATGCAAACTTTTACCTAATATTTCTTTTACATCTTCGGTAAGCAAAGCACTTCGGCTGCTTCTGATAAAACCATCTTCATCAGGTTGCTTTTGGTCTTTTTCTTTGTCTAGTTGCGTAATCATGTATTGATAAGCACCTAATAAAAAACCACCTGTTCCGCAAGCAGGGTCGGCAATACGATGACCTAATTGTGGGTCAACCAATTCTACCAATAGTTTAATGATGTGTCTTGGTGTTCTAAAT
This sequence comes from uncultured Flavobacterium sp., assembly GCA_964498595.1. Taxonomy (GTDB): domain Bacteria; phylum Bacteroidota; class Bacteroidia; order Flavobacteriales; family Flavobacteriaceae; genus Flavobacterium. The sequence continues at coordinate 3,890 of CAZCIV010000077.1, read as the reverse complement.
TGGCCGTTTTTTCCAGCAGCAGCAATTTCACTCAATAGCATTTCATAGACATCGCCTTGTATATCTTGAAAATCTTGCCCTTTTTCATTGGCATCTTTTTCCATTTCTAGGTAAATGGCATCTATGGTGTCAACCGCTTCTTTTAAAAGAGAGGGTTTGGGTATAATGAAAACCGCATTTGCCATGTGCTTTGTAAATGATGCGTCCTCCTTATCCAATTCTTTTATAAATGGAAAAACATATTGCTGCACATAAGAAAGCATGTTTTCTGTTGGTGCAATACGTTTAAATTGGCTCCAACGCAAAGTGTGTTTATCAACTCCTTTTGTTTTTTCAATTTCAGCAATTTCTTCTGATGTAGCCCCTGCTTTTGGTCTATCTTGAGGAAGAACATAAATGCCTTCAAACTTTGATGTATATGGGTCACCTGAAAATTCGCTTGCTGACAATGCTTCCAAGTCATTCTCATCCAACTTTTTCATAAAAAGCAAATAGGTGATTTGCTCAATGGCTGTTAGTGGATTTGAAATACCTCCACTCCAGAACTTTTGCCAAAGGTCATTTATTTTGGAGGCGATTTGCGGATTGCTATTGATTAAACTCATGTTATGCTGCGAATTTTTCTGTTAATGTTAAAATGTCCTGTATTTCTGATGGCGAAAAAATGCCACGAATTCCTTTCGGATGAATGATTGTAAAAGGAGCTTGTATCAAATCTCTTTTTTCGATGTTTCCTCTTTCAATGATGTAATTTTTCAATAAGTTGATGAACTCGATTTGTCGGGTTGTTAAATGTGTATGCTCAACAATAAATTGCTGAACCGCTTTGCTCACTTGTTCGTCAAAGCTTTCCAATATTTCAATTCCTAAAATGTGTTTGATGAACTGAATAAAATTTGCTTTTTGATGCTTGTAAACTTTTCGTAAAAGTGATTCCGTAATATGTGGATCTTCTTCATGCAGTTCTTCTGCTAATTGTTGGGCTTCTTCTTCGGTAACTGCAATTCCGGATTTTAGCTTTTGTAAAATTGGATTGCGTTCTGTGAGTTCAGCAATTTTTGCTTCCACCATTTCACGATACTTGGTAATACTCACTGCTTCATTGTGTGGTCCAAATTCAACCATCTCTTTTGTTTTCAATACATCTTGCAAATTCAATTTTGCAGGGCCATCTGATTGAAAACGTTGTTCTCGGAATTTTATCAATGGTGATATGGTTTCGGCTAATTCCTCAAAACCATTATCAGTAATAGTTGACCAATAATGATTGGTTAAAACCTGTTTGATAAATGATGTGTGCTTTGCAACAATATTTACGGATAAAGGCAATTCACTAACAATTGTGATAATATTTTCTTTCAGTGTTTCGAATTTTTCGTTCTCTTCCGACAGTTGAGCAAGTGAGATTTCTAACACATCTTTTTGAAACCGCATAGCTTTGAAATCGGCTTGCGATACAGTTCTGAACAATGGTTTTATTGTGTGCCGTAAAAACTCTAATTTTTCGTTTGTCAGGTGTAGCCAAAAGTTTTCTTGTTCCACCTTAGCCAAATCAGTTTTTGAATCCTGAATTACGACAGACTTTGTTGGTAGTTCGGATATTTGAATACGAAGTTTTTCAATTTCCTTTTGAGCAATTTCAGGTTTTCCTTTCTCTAAAGCCTTTTCAATTTTATCAATACGAATTCCTACAAAACGGACTGGAAGCGGAATTTGAGCTTTTAATTCTTTCCCTTTGGGATTGAGTTTGAAGTATTCAAAATTATCCCAACAGTCCAAGATTAAGAAAGTATCTTTCTCTGGACACCAAGGTTTTATTTTAGATTTTTCTAACAACCTTGTTCCACGACCAATCATTTGCCAAAACTTGGTATAGGAGAAAACAGGTTTTACAAAAACAAGATTTACTAATTCCCGAACATCAATACCTGTGTCCAACATGTCCACACTAATTGCAATTCGTGGCATGTCGTTATGAGTAAATTGATGCAACAAACCACCTTTGCCGTAAACTCTCGGGTCGTCTGACACCATTACTTTTGCCAACTCACCAGTATATTCAGGATAAAGAGAATCAAAAATTGCTTCAATTCTTCTTGCATGGGCTTTTGTTGCACAAAAGAAAATAGTTTTTCCTGGAAGTACACCGTTCGGGTCTTTAATGCATTCTTCCATAAATTCTTTAACAATAGTAACATTCGTCCCTTTGTTAATTACGATTTTTTCTAAGTCGGTTCCTTCAAAATTTATTTCTGCAACTTCTTTTCCTTCTAGGATTAGTTGTTTTTGGTCTTCTAGACTTATGGTTCTTTTATTTATTCCTTCTTCTTGAAACTTAGTTTGGATTTTCATTACCTGAAAATCACAGAGGTAAGGCGGAATATTATTTACTGCTTCTTCATACGAGTATGCAAAAGTTGGAATACCATCTTCACATTCAAAAAGTTTAAAAGTATTGTGGTCAATTACATCTGTTGGAGTAGCAGTTAAGCCAAGTGTAATTGTATTGAAGTAATCTAAAACTTCTTGATAGGTGTTGTAAATAGAACGATGACTTTCATCCACCACAATCAAATCGAAAAAATGAGGAGATAAAGAATTTTCTTCATCTCGAATAATATTCAACATTGTTGGATAGGTAGAAGTATAAATCCTTCTATCTTTTGCAATAGATTTTTCGCCAATTTTTGGCCAAGCAGGTTCATTTGGTAAATATTCTTTAAACGCTTCTAAGGCTTGATTTCTTAAAGCAATACGGTCAACTAAAAATAGAACTCTTTCAACCCAACCAGCTCTCATCAAAGCATCAACCATAGCAATTGTAGTTCTGGTTTTACCTGTACCGGTGGCCATTACCAAAAGAAACTTGCTTTTTTTCTTATCAATACCTTCCATCACAGAACGGATAGCGTGAACTTGATAATCTCGTCCTGCAATATTTGAATTGATTAATTCGGCAGCTAATGGCTTTCTGTTCCTTCTTATATATTCATATCTTTCTAAGTCGTCTCTTGTCGGAAAGCCAATTACTTTTTTGGGTGGATAGTTTCCTAAATCCCAAAAATAAATTTCATGGCCATTGGTGTAAAAACAAAATGGAAGTTCTCCACCTGATTCCTTTTGAATGTTATGGCAATATTGTTTTGCTTGCTCTCTTCCAATTGCTGCGTCAACAAATGTTTTCTTAGCTTCAACAACAGCAAGTGGTTTTCCATTTTTCCCAAGTAGAACGTAGTCTGAGAATTGATGTCCTTGATAAGGTGTTTGAGGTTCACTCACACCATCAGGCAAACCAACATTTATGTCAAACTCAATCATCACTTGAGTTTGGTCATTGACATTCCAGCCCGCTTGTTGCAGGTGTTTGTCTATTAGTTCTTTTCTGGTCTTTGCCTCGTTCATTACTTACTTTTATTCGAAACAATTAATTCTTTCACATCAATGTCAAGTATTTCTGCAATTTCATTCAAGACTTCAAGTCTTGGTTGTTGTCTGTTTTGCACATAGCCGTTCACCATGTTATAGCTTTTACCAAGCTGTTCAGCCAACCACTTTTGCTTAATACCTTTCTCTTCAAGCACTTCTTTAATTCTGTTCATCTTGTCAGAATGTTTAAGTTGCTAAAATAGGTATTTATATTTATCATCTCGTTTTTCAATACAAAAAGTGTTCGGATTATTGTCAGTCTGCTTGTCGGTGCGGTGGGAAAATTTTAGCTCTTTTGGTTTTGCGAAGCGTTGGCTTGTGTGTCGGGCAAAACCAAATGTGCTAAATGTGCGGCTGGCTTTATTGTCTGTCGTTTCATGTTAGCACTGTCGGTCTTTCAGGGTTGCTTGTAACGGCCCGCAAGCAGGCGACCTGCCCACCTTTCACGAGATCGTTTTACCGAA
>CAZCIV010000076.1:4001-9986 GCA_964498595.1 uncultured Flavobacterium sp. | reverse complement strand
TTATTGGAAGTGCTTTTATCAACTTTTTAAAACACAATCCGATTTCAGACATTTCAGAATTCATAAATAACATAACTAAAAAATCCCGAGCCTAACTCGGGATTTGTTTATCTTGTGAAAACTAAAGTATTCCCTTTACTTAAATTGGCATCAAAAGCATACCCTTCGTAGTTAAACCCTTTTAAATCTTCAATGGTTTCAGCATTCGTATCAATAATGTAGCGTACCATTAAACCTCTTGCTTTTTTAGCGAAGAAACTAATCATTTTTAGTTTTCCATCTTTGTAATCTTTGAATTCAGGAGTAATTACTGGAACTTTTAATGCCTTGGTGTCAACCGCACTAAAATATTCATTACTAGCTAAATTTAGGAATAATTCATCTTTCGCAAGTTCTTTGTTTAAAGCATCAGTGATGGTTTTCTTCCAAAATTCGTAAAGGTTTTTCTTGGTTCCAATAGCTAAAGAAGTTCCCATTTCTAAACGATACGATTGCATTAAATCTAATGGTTTTAGAAGTCCGTACAAACCTGAAAGTATGCGTAACTTTTCTTGTAAAACAGCAACTTTGTCTGTTGGTAGCGAATACACATCTAAACCTGTGTAAACATCACCATCAAAAGCATAAACTGCTGGACGTGCATTTTCAGGAGAAAAAGGAACACTCCATTCCTGATTACGTTGCCAATTCAATTCGGCTAACTTTTCAGAAATATCCATAAGCTCCATAAGTTGCTTCGGCTTTTTCTTTTTTAAAGTTTTCTGAATGGTTTCCGATTTCGACAAAAAAGCAGGTTCTGTGTAATTTGAAATTGGTAACGGACTCTCGTAATTTAAAGACTTAGCTGGTGATATAACAATTTTCATAGTTTCTTATTTCTGTTTCTCAAAAGTACGAAAATATACAAATGTTGGTTTATTAGTGTTATAAGATTTAATTATAGTACCATAAAAAAACCTCCAACTATCTTTTGATTTGGAGGTTCTAATTTTTAAATATTTTCTTTTATTCTTCTGTAAATGTTTGCGCTTTAGAATAAACCCTCCATTTATCAATACACTCTTGAAAATCTTGTGGAATTGGAGAATCAAATCGTAAAAATTCTTTTGTGATGGGATGTTCAAATCCTAATGTTTTGGCATGAAGTGCTTGTCTAGGTAACACTTTGAAACAATTCTCAACAAACTGCTTGTATTTTGTAAACGTCGTTCCTTTTAAAATAGCATCACCTCCATAACGCTCGTCATTGAAAAGTGTATGACCAATATGTTTCATATGAACACGAATCTGATGCGTTCTTCCTGTTTCTAATTGACAAGAAACTAAAGTTACATAACCAAATCGCTCTAAAACTTTATAATGTGTAACCGCTGGTTTTCCTTTTTCATCACTTTCGTGAACCGCCATTTGCATTCGATTCGTATCATGACGACCGATGTTTCCTTCAACCGTTCCTTCGTCTTCTTCAATATTACCCCAAACTAATGCAATATATTCTCTTTCCGAAGTTTTCTCAGCAAATTGCTTAGTAAGATATGCCATAGCAAAATCCGTTTTGGCAACAACCAATAAACCTGAAGTATCTTTATCAATTCGATGTACCAAACCTGGTCTTTCCGAACTATTCATCGGTAAATTTTCGAAATGATATGCCAAAGCATTCACCAAAGTTCCCGAATAATTTCCGTGACCTGGATGTACTACCATTCCAGCTGGTTTATTTATCACCAACAATTGGTCGTCTTCATACACAATATCCAGTGGAATGTTTTCGGGTGTTAGTAATTGCTCATAAGTGGGGTGAGCTAAAACTAAACGTACAACATCACCTGCTTTTACTTTGTAATTCGATTTTACCGGAACATCATTGACTAAAATCGAACCTTTTTCAGCCGCTTGTTGTATTTTATTTCTAGTGGTATTTTCAATCATGTTCATCAAAAATTTATCCACACGCAAAGCCGATTGTCCTTTACTTGCTTCAAAACGATGATGTTCGTATAACTCGTCTTCGAGTTCGGTTCCTACATTATAATCCGCCATCTGTATCTTTAAATTCTACTGGTTCTGTTACTCCTTCTTCTACAGGTGGTAAAGTATCTGCTGGTTCTTCTGAACTAAATGTTTCTTCATTAAACACTTCTTTTCCATCACCTAATACAAAATCTAAAGTTGAACTTTTCTTCACCTTATCTCCTGCTCTTAAACGTCTTCCATTTTGATAAATTTGCAATACGATATCCTTTGCAATGTGTGGTTTGTAAGTAATTTTTCCTTCTTTCAATGTTAATGATTTTATCGTAGCCGAAATTTGTCGGAACGTTTTATCTTTAAATTCAGGAATTGTGATATCAGTAAATTCACCTGCATTTAATTTCACATAGACTTTACGACCGTCTTTTACCAAACTTCCTGCTTTTGGATCTTGCTCTAAAATCGTAAAAGGAGGAAAATCGGCATTAAATTCAACTGTATCTAATAAAAAAACTTCTAAATCTAGTTCGTTCAGTTTTTCTTCAGCTATTTCTAGTTTCATTTTAGATAAATCAGGCACCTTGATTTCCTGACCATGATTGGTTCTAAAATCTAAAAATTGAATTACTAAAAAAGTAAAACCCACAACTATTGCAGCGGCTAAAAAAGCTTGAGTAAAAAATGTTCTACTAGTTAAATATTTAAATAAACTCATACAAAATGATATTTTGACAAAGATATAAAATTCAAAAAGAAATTACGATGCAATTCATTTTGATTTCTTCACCCATTTAAAACGAATGAATTGCAAAAATATTTCTTTGGTAATCGAATAAAAGAACGTAAAATCTCAATAAATAATGTAATTTTGTGTATCACTTTTAGAATTTCAAAATGAAAAACGTTGCCATTATCATGGGAGGTTACTCTAGCGAGTACAAAATTTCGTTAACTAGCGGAAATGTTGTGTTTAACAATATTAATCGTGCTAAATTCAATCCATATCGCATTCATATTTTCAAGGAAAAATGGGTGTATGTTGACGAAAATGATGCCGAATTTCCAATGGATAAAAACGATTTTTCAGTAACAATTAATGGAACAAAAATCAATTTTGATGTGGTTTTTAATGCGATTCATGGAACACCGGGCGAAGATGGTTTGATGCAAGCGTATTTTGAGTTACTAAATATTCCACAAACTTCTTGTGATTATTATCAAGCAGCATTAACATTCAACAAACGCGATATGTTATCAGTTTTAAAACCTTACGGAATAAAAACTGCAGAATCATATTATTTAAATTTAGGCGACGAAATTAACGTAGATGCTATTTTAGCGAAAGTAGGTTTACCTTGCTTCGTAAAACCAAATAAATCAGGTTCAAGTTTCGGAATTTCGAAAGTAAAAACTAGAGAAGAATTTCTTCCAGCTATTGAAAACGCTTATAAAGAAGACGACGAAATCATCATAGAAAGTTTCTTGGACGGAACAGAAGTTTCGGTTGGAGTAATCAATTACAAAGGATCAATTACGGTTTTACCAATTACTGAAATCGTATCGGAAAACGACTTTTTTGATTACGAAGCGAAATATTTAGGTAAATCTAAAGAAATTACGCCAGCCAGAATTTCAGAAGAATTGAAAGTAAAAATCGAAACAGTTGCCAAAAGAGCTTACGAAGTATTGAAAATGAAAGGTTTTTCGAGAAGTGAATTCATTATCGTAAATAATGAACCTCACATGTTGGAAATGAATACGATTCCTGGTTTAACGACAGAAAGTATTCTACCACAACAAGCTCGCGAAGCAGGAATTTCGTTACCAGAATTGTTTGAAAACGCTATTGAATTGGCTTTAAAGAATTAGAGAATTATGTTAAAAAATATTTGGAGAGGAATTATTATAATAGGAATTTTTTGTTTAATCTTTTTTTCAAAATGGAATGATTATAAAAATAATGTTGAGTTTTATAAAAAAGAAGCAAACATTTCTATTAAAAAAATAGTTGAATCAAGAGGCACAAAAGTATATTACAATAATGAAGATTTTTTCTATTTAGATACATACAAAGGAGATAAATTAGAAGTTGGTGATTCTATTACAAAGAAAAATGAAAAAATTGAAATTTATACAAACGGAACTCTTACTGGATACGGAGAAATTAAAAAACCCAAAGAAAATTATTTTATATATTTTTTTGGATGGTAGAAAATAAAAACTATGAAAAAAGCAATATTTCCAGGTTCGTTTGACCCAATTACTAACGGACATTTCGATATTATCAAAAGAGGGGTTTCTTTATTTGATGAAGTCATTGTAGCGATTGGTGTTAATGCCGAAAAAAAATACATGTTTTCCTTAGAAGACAGAAAACGTTTCATAGAAGAAGCATTTAAAGATGAACCAAAAGTTAAAGTCATCACCTACTCTGGTTTAACGATTGATTTGTGCAAAAAAGAAAACGCAGAATTCATCTTACGTGGGCTAAGAAATCCGGCCGACTTTGAATTCGAAAAAGCTATTGCTCATACCAATCGTGTAATGTCGAAAATAGAAACCGTTTTCTTGTTAACAGCTGCTCGAACTTCGTTTATTTCATCAAGTATTGTACGTGATGTATTAAGAAATGGTGGTGATATTTCACAATTGGTTCCAGAATCTGTTTTAGCAAAAAAATAATTTTTTTAACCACATAGAAACATAGAAATTTAGAAAAGTCTATAAAAAGGCATTTAACTTATTGAAGTAAACATAGACTATGTAATCATTTATGGTCTATAAAAGTCTTATTTACTATGTTTCTATGTGGTTAAATACTTTAATAATTCACACCTTAATTTTCAAACACAATCAATTTCTCTTTAATTATTAAATTCGAAAAGTGGAATTCATTTTTTATCCATTCTAAAGTTTTGAGTTGATAAATAAACACATGAGTAAAATCGTCTTTGTAATACCAATTTTCAAAAGGTTTTTGGTTGTTAAAAACTTCTGTTTTACAATATAATTTCCCTTTTGGAAGTAGTAAACTTTTCAGCAATTCAATTTCTTTGTAAGGTTGATGAAAATGCTCCATTACTTCGCAACACGAAATGTAATCGTACTTTCTTGTTAGCAGTTCAGGATTGTTTTCAAAATACAAGTCGTAATTTTCTATTTGAAATCCTTTATCTCGAAGCATTTTAGAAACCACTGGTCCGGTTCCAGATCCAAAATCCAATCCTGTACTATTTGGCGTAAAATCCCGTAAAACAGCATTTACAATTGGTGAAACAAAGTTTTGATAACGAACATCATTCACATCATTATTATGCAATTCATAATGTGCTTTTTCTTCTTCTAGAGTTAAATAGGTATTTGTAGGGCGAAAAATACCTTCACACTCGTTACATTTATAAAACAAATGTTTTGGTTTTTCATAGAAGATTTCCGCTTCACCTTTACATAAAGGACAATTTTCTAAATTCATAAAGCAAATATAAACTCTAATTGTCTAAACTAAAAAAAAGCCACGGATTAAACAGATAAACACGGATTATTTATACAAAATAATTTAAAATCCTTTTAATCCTTTAATCCGTTGCTAAAAAAAATTATACCTCAAAAAGATTTTCTATTTTTGAAAATCAAATACACAACAACTATGCGTTTTTTACAAATAAGCCTACTTTTTATCTCAATTTCAATATTCGCTCAAAACAATTTCATTACACCTTATGAAAAAGGTAACGGCAATCAAACTACCACTTATGAAGAATGTATTGCTTTTTATGAAAAATTAGATGAACGTTTTGCCAACATCCAAATGATTCAAAAAGGCACAACCGATAGCGGAAAACCTTTACATGTAGTACTTTTTTCAAGCGAAGGTAAATTTGATTTTGACGAATATTTTACTAAAAACAAAGCCGTAATTTTAATCAACAACGGGATTCACGCGGGCGAACCTGACGGAATTGACGCTACGATGATGTTAATGCGAGATTTAGCTATGGGAAAAATCAAAAC
>CAZCIV010000076.1:2795-3901 GCA_964498595.1 uncultured Flavobacterium sp. | reverse complement strand
CAATATACATTTACTTGTATTGCAACCCAACACGAACGTTTGGGAAACAAATTAGGCAATTATTTCATCAACGAATTGTATCCTTCGGTGGTGAAAGACATGAATAAAAAGAAAATCGATGTGGTTCCGTATGTGAATGTGCACAGCACCACGCCTGATAAAGGTTTTGAGCAATTTACTGATACACCAAGATATGCCACAGGTTATTCAACTTTATTCCATACTTTAGGATTTGTTCCTGAAACTCACATGTTGAAAGCCTACAAAGAACGCGTAAAAGTGACTTATGAATTTATGGTCAGCACGATTAATTTCGCCGATGCGAATTGGCAAAAAATCAAGCAATTACGTAAAGATGCTTTAAATGAATATCAAGCAGGAATGTCATATCCAATCGATTGGGCAATTGATTCAACAAAAGTGTCGTATATTGATTTTAAAGGCTATCAAGGCGGATACAAACCAAGTGATATTTCAGGAAAAGACCGCTTATTTTACGACAAAAGCAAACCATTTACCAAGAAAATTCCGTTTTATGGGAATTATAAACCTACGAAATTTGTAAGCATACCGAAAGCATATATCATTCCGCAATCGCAATGGCAAGTATTGGATATTTTGAAATTGAACAATATCAATGCGCATCGACTTCAGAAAGACACCATTATTGAAGTAGAATCGTATAAAATTGAAAGTTATCAAACCTCAAAATCGCCATACGAAGGACATTACGGACATTACAATACGAAAGTTGTGAAATCGACTCAAAAAGTAAAATTTTATTATGGTGATTATGTGTTTTACACGAATCAACCAGGCGTAAAATACTTAGTAGAAACTTTAGAACCAGAAGCGGTAGACAGTTATTTCAATTGGAACTTCTTTGATCCTATTTTACAACAAAAAGAATATTTTTCGAGTTATGTTTTTGAAGATTTAGCGAAAGAATTCTTAGATAAAAATCCAAAAATCAAAGCCGAATTAGAACAAAAGAAACAAAACGACAACACTTTCGCTGAAAACGGTGCAGCACAATTGGATTGGGTGTACAAACAATCGCCATATTATGAAAAAGCGCATTTGCAGTATCCGGTTTATAGAGTGAA
>CAZCIV010000076.1:0-2695 GCA_964498595.1 uncultured Flavobacterium sp. | reverse complement strand
AACAATCGCCATATTATGAAAAAGCGCATTTGCAGTATCCGGTTTATAGAGTGAATTAAAGAAAAGACTCAAGATGAAAATTATTACTTGGAATTGTAATGGCGCTTTTAGGAAAAAATTCGAATCACTAGTTGATGAAGATGCTGATATACTTGTAATTCAAGAATGTGAAAATCCAGCCGAAACTAAAGATTTAAATTATAAAAATTGGGCATCAAATTATGTTTGGATTGGAGATTCTAAAAATAAAGGAATTGGAATATTTGCTAAAGAAAATATTGAATTAAAACCTCTTGATTGGTCTGATATTTATAAAGATCATAAAGTAAAACACTTTTTACCATGTAAAGTAAATAACGATTTCAATCTTATTGCAGTTTGGACTCACAAAAATAATTCTCCTAATTTCGGCTACATTGGTCAATTTTGGAAATACTTACAAATAAACAAATATCAAATGTCAAACTCAATTATTATTGGAGATTTCAATAGTAATTCTATTTGGGACCAATGGGATAGATGGTGGAACCATAGTGACGTTGTAAAAGAATTGAAAGAAATTGGTATTGAAAGCATTTATCACAATCGTGAAAAAGAAGAAAATGGTAAAGAAACTAAACCAACTTTTTATTTACATAGAAATTTATCAAAACCTTATCATATAGATTATTGTTTCGCTTCTAAAAATCATTTAGAAAAAACAAACAATTTTGTAATTGAAAATTTTGATAACTGGAAACACTTAAGCGATCACACACCTATAATTATTACTTTTAAAGAATAAAATATTTTTTCTTGCTTCTTGCTTCTTTCTTCTCAAATCAAACTACTTTCTCCGCTTCAAACAACAACTTAATATTCTCGTACGAGTTCTCTAATAAAAACTTAATATCTTTAGGATTCACCCATTCTACTCGTTCGATTCCTTCATCGGCTTGACCTTGTGGTGTGCCTTCGTATTTGGTACGCATTTCAAACCATTGCGTAATTTTTAGTTTGTAGCGACCGTTTCTTTTGAAAATATGATAAGTTCTTTGTAGTTTTTCGGTAATGGCTAAACCGGTTACGCCGGTTTCTTCCTCCACTTCTCGGATAGCGGTTTCTTCAATGGTTTCGTTTTTTTCGGTGCCGCCCTTTGGTAAATCCCATTTGCCGTTTCTAAAAATAAAAAGCACATCGCCGTCTTTATTGTAAACCAATCCACCACCTGCTTTTTCCACAGGTAATTTCGCACGAAGTGTTTTCATGATTAACTTTTCATCGGGATGATACAGAAAAGCTTTCTGAATTTTATTTTGAAAAATTTTAACGATTAACTTTTTGATATCAACACTTTCCAATAAAAAAAGTTTGAAATCGGTTTCTTTTTGAACCTGATTTGTCAAAAAAAGTGGCTTATCGTTCACAAAAACTTTATACATTTGCAATATGATTTTTAATAACAACACAGCACAACAAACAGCCGAATTGCTTTTACAAATAAACGCAATTAAATTAAATTCTAAAAATCCTTTTACGTGGGCTTCAGGCTGGAAGTCACCAATCTATTGTGATAACCGCATAATCCTTTCATTTCCAGCGGTTAGAAACTATGTACGCGATGAATTTGCGAAACATATTGAAGACAAATTTGGTAAACCCGATGTAATTGCAGGCGTTGCAACTGGAGCAATTGGTATCGGAATTTTAGTTGCCGAAGCGATGGGATTACCTTTCGTATACGTTCGTCCAGAACCAAAAAAACACGGAAGACAAAACCAAGTAGAAGGTTTCTTGCAAAAAGGACAAAACGTAGTTGTTGTTGAAGATTTAATTTCGACTGGCGGAAGCAGTTTATTAGCCGTTGAAGCTTTACGCAACGAAGGCGCTAATGTAAAAGGAATGGCAGCGATTTTCACCTATGGCTTCCCAATTTCAAAAGAACGTTTTGAAGCGGCTAATTTGGATGTTTTCACATTAAGTAATTACGAAAACTTATTACAAAAAGCGGTTGACAAACAATATGTTTCAGAAAATGAATTGGAAACATTGAGTGCATGGAACGCAAATCCAGCAGAATGGAATGTAGAAGTTTAAATCACAAACAATAAACAAAAAAACATATGAACTTAGAAAGTCCAAAAGTAAACGTAGCAAAATCGGCTGAATATTTATTCAACGCTCTGAACGACGTAAAGAATTTCGAAAAATTAATGCCAGAAAATATCGCAAAATTTGAAGTAATCGACGAGAATTGCTTTGAATTCGGATTAAAAGGAATGCCAGAAATTAAATTGGTTAAAAAAGGTGGAACTCCAAATTCGCAAATCGTTTTAGGAGCTGCTTCAAGTAAATTGCCTTTTACATTAACTGGAAACTTAAACCCAATCGACGCTGATAATACAGAAGTACAATTAGCTTTTGAAGGCGATTTCAACCCAATGATGGCCATGATGATCAAAGGACCAATCACTAAATTCATTGAGACATTGGCTCAAAATATGGGGAAATTGTAGTTTCCTGAATAACTTATTGAACACGAATTATATAATTTATGTAATTCGTGTTTTTTTATGTTTCAAATCGAAATTCCACTAACGTCACTTCGAGTGTTTTGTATTTGGAAAGCCTCAGATTTACAAATACAAAATGTATCGAGAACTGTAGAAGGAAAATCGTTGCTATAGTTCTCGATACAATTTTTAAAAGCAAAAAT
>CAZCIV010000075.1:0-9990 GCA_964498595.1 uncultured Flavobacterium sp. | reverse complement strand
TTGAAAAATCGGTTGAATGTAAGCGAATTGGTGTTGCCGTTGTTGGATTAGAAGTACCGCATGTTCATGTGCACTTAATTCCGCTTCAAGATATGGATGATATGCGTTTTCAAAGAAAAACTAGTTTAACTGCTGAACAATTTCAAGAGTTAGCAAAACTAATAGCTTCCAACTTATAAAATTAATCCCGATTCAGTCGGGATTTTTTATTTTGTAACTAATCTGCATTGTTGTTCCTTTTCCAATTTCAGAATGAGCCACTTTAATTTTTCCTTTGTGGTACTCCTGAACAATTCTTTTGGTTAATGATAAACCCAATCCCCAGCCACGTTTTTTTGTTGTAAATCCGGGTTCGAAAACTTTGGTGAATTGGTTTTTCGGAATTCCTTTACCTGTATCAGTAATGCTAATTTTTACAATATCTTCCAATACAGTAATTAAAATATTCAAACTTCCTTTTCCTTTCATGGCATCAATCGCATTTTTAACCAAATTTTCAATAGTCCAACTATGTAAGGCAGGATTAATTTCAACAAAAACAGGGTGTTGAGGAGCCTTAAAATAAAAAATCACTTGCTGAGAAACTCTAGTTTGTAGATAATCAACGGTGTTTTTAGTATCTTCAATTATATCTCTTTTTTCTAAGGCAGGTTCGCTTCCAATTTTTGAAAATCTATCGGTAATGGTTTGCAATCGAGTAATGTCTTTTTCTATTTCAATAATTGTGCTTTCTTCAACGTTTTCCATTTTTAAAATCTCTAACCAGCCAATTAAAGAAGATAATGGTGTTCCAATTTGATGTGCCGTTTCCTTTGCCATTCCGGCCCAAAGTTTATTTTGAGTAGCCATTTTGGTTGCACGATAAAAATTATACACAACAGCACCAAATAAAATAATGATCAATAATAAAGCAACAGGATAATATTTCAATTTATTTAATAAAGGCGAATTTCCATAATAAACCAATTGATAACTTTTTTCCGAAAGTTGCATTTTTATGGGTTGGTTGTCGTTTTTTATCGAATTGAAATATTTTTTTAACGCAGCAGTATCATTTGTAATTGCGTCCTCAATATTGTTGTGGCTTATAATGGAATCTTTACTATCTGTTACAATCATTGGGATTGTAGTATTGTTTTGGATGATTTGGAATGGTAATTCAATATCTGTAAACTCATTGGCATTAGCCAACGTTTTTTGCGCACTTGCCCAAAACTCCATTTTTGCTCGTTCTTCATTTTTAAAAACTTGGAAAAAGTTATAGGTATTCCAAAGTATTAAAATTACTATGAAAAAGGAAGCTATAATAATAAACCAACGAGTTAGATTTCGTCTTTCTGAAAACTGCATGTATTCGTATTTGAAGTAAAAATACTAAAATCCTTTTTAATTTGATGTTTATTCTTGTAATTGAACTTGTAATTGTTTGTTATCTTTGTAAAAAATAATTTCAACATGTTAAGCATCGATCCAAAAGAAATAGCTCCAGCAAAATTACAAGGATATTTACAAAGTGCAGTAGCACCAAGACCTATAGCTTTTGCTAGTACTATGGATAGTAGTGGAAATCCAAATTTATCGCCATTTAGTTTTTTTAATGTATTCAGTTCTAATCCGCCAATATTAATTTTTTCGCCAGCGAGACGTGTACGAGATAATACGGTTAAACACACTTTAATTAATGCTCAAGACACAAAAGAAGTTGTTGTTAATGTGGTGAATTATGACATCGTAGAACAAATGTCATTATCAAGTACCGAATATCCAGATGGTGTAAATGAGTTTGAAAAAGCTGGATTTACGATGTTAAAATCGGATATCGTAAAACCATTTCGTGTTGCGGAGAGTCCGGTGCAATTTGAATGTAAGATTAATGATGTGATTGCATTAGGAGATCAAGGTGGTGCAGGAAATTTAGTGATTTGTGAAGTAGTGAAAATTCACATCAACGAAGCTATTTTAGACGATAACGGGATGATTGATCAATACAAGATTGATTTAGTTGCCCGAATGGGAGCTAATTGGTACAGTCGCTCTAATGTAGGAATGTTTGAAGTAGAAAAACCGCTAACTACTTTAGGAATTGGTATAGATAGTATTCCAGATTTTATAAAAGAAAGTGGTTATTTTACAGGTAATGATTTAGCAAGATTAGGAAATATCGAAAGTATCCCAACTGAAGAAGAAATTGCTATATTTGTAAAAGAAAATTTTGAAGTCAAAGCAGTTTTAAGTGCCGATGATATGGACACAAAATTTCAAAAAGCAAAAGAGTATGTAGATAATGGAAGAGCTATTGATGCTTGGAAATTGTTATTAGCAAAAAATAAATTTTAGTATTATGGAAGTTTTAGGAAGAGTAAAAGTAATTAATCCAGTTCAACAAGTGAGTGCATCTTTTAAAAAGAGAGAACTTGTAGTAACAACAGAAGAGCAATATCCACAGCATATTTTAATCGAATTTACACAAGATAAAACCGATTTATTAAATAATTATAATGTTGGTGAACAAGTAAAAGTTTCTATCAATTTAAGAGGTAGAGAATGGGTAAATCCACAAGGAGAAACAAAATATTTTAACTCTATCCAAGGTTGGAGAATTGAAAAAGCACAAGCAGAAGTTCCTGCAGCAGCAGCGGCACCTCAAATGCCACCAATGCCACCAGCAGCCGCTTTTGAACCAGCAACCAACTTTAACGAAGAAGAACACGACGATTTACCTTTCTAAAAGTTAGAAGTTGGAAGATGGAAGTCAGAAGTTTAAGTGATACTTGAATTTCTGGCTTTTTTATTGAACTTGAAATTTTTTAACATATAAGTCATATAAGTTTTTAAAGGCGAATATCCCATATTAATAAAGTTCATTTTAAGATTTTTAAAATTATTTTAATTTCTTAAATCTGTGTTCCTAAAATTGATTTTATCTCGAATCTTTAATTTTGAATTTGTAATTGAACTTGAATTTGATTTTTGAATAATGTACTATTTAACTAAAGAACTTTTCTTTCCACCAGTTGAAACCGCTTCTCCAGAAGGAATTGTTGCAGTAGGAGGTGATTTATCTCCAGAGCGATTGGTGTTAGCTTATAATTCAGGAATATTTCCTTGGTTTGAAGATGATGAACCTATTTTATGGTGGAGTCCGCCAGAGCGAATGGTTTTGTTTTTCGAAGACTTAAAGATTTCAAAAAGTATGCGAAATATCATCAATCAAAGAAAGTTCAAAGTTACTTTTAATACTGCATTCAGAGAAGTAATCCTAAATTGCAAAAATATATCCAGAAAAGATCAGCCTGGCACTTGGATTACCGATAATATGGTAGAAGTGTATTGCAAACTTCACGAATTAGGCATAGCAAAAAGTGTTGAGGTTTGGCAAGATGATGAATTAGTAGGCGGTTTATATGGCGTTGATTTAGGTCATATTTTTTGTGGTGAAAGTATGTTTTCTAAAGTTTCAAATGCCAGTAAAATGGCTTTCGTCGCTTTGGCGAAACAATTAGAAATGGCTAATTATTGCTTGTTAGATTGCCAAGTATATAATGATCACTTGGCTAGTTTAGGCTGTGTAGAAATTGAAAGAGAAGATTTTTTGATGGTGTTGAAGGGTTAAAACTTTGACAACGTTCTCACATACAATTCTTCTACTTTTTTTCTAGCCCAATCTGTTTTTCTTAAGAATTTTAGACTTGAATTTACAGATGGATTTTCCTTAAAACATTTAATGTTTATTAGTTCTGCTAAAGTGTCAAATCCATAAAAATCTACTAATTGTTCTACAATAGTTTTCAAAGTTTTTCCGTGAAGTGGGTCGTTGCTCATAATTTTATTTTCTTGTCCAGCAATCCATTACATGATCATTTACCATTCCAGTGGCTTGCATGTGAGCATATACTACAGTAGAGCCGACAAATTTAAATCCGCGTTTTTTTAAATCTTTGCTCAAAGCATCTGAGATAGGAGTGGTGGCTTTGACTTCGCTTAAAGTTTTGGGTTGGTTGTCGATAGGTTTTCCATCTACAAATCCCCAAATATATTTAGAAAATGTCCCAAATTCTTCTTGCACTTTTATAAAAGCTTGTGCATTAGTAACCGTAGCTTTTATTTTTAATTTGTTTCGAATAATTCCTGTATCTTCGGCTAATTCTGCCATTTTATCTTCTGAATAGTTCGCAATTTTTTTCAAATCGAAATTATCAAATGCTTTTCTGAAGTTTTCTCTTTTTGCTAAAACAGTATACCAACTCAGTCCCGCTTGAAACGTTTCCAAAATTAAAAATTCGAAAATGGTTTCGTCGTCATAAACGGGTTTTCCCCATTCGTTATCGTGATATTTTCTATATAAATCGTCTTTTTCGCACCAAGCGCAACGGGTTTTATTTTCCATCTTTTGCTAAATATTTTTCTATTAAATAATGACCTAGATAGATTAAAGGTGTTAATCCAATAGCAATTAATAATTTTACTGTGTAACCTGTTAATGCAGATGCAATAAACATTTTAGTATCGATTTTTCCCGGTAACCAAAAGGCAATTCCGAGTACAATGAAACTATCAAAAAGTTGCGAAATTACAGTTGAACCCGTACTTCTGAGCCAAATCATTTTTTTACCTGTTCGGTTTTTGACGAAATGAAAGATTGTAACGTCAATTAATTGAGAAACTAAAAAAGCCGTAATACTTCCCACAATAATCCACATACTTTGCCCGAAAACTGCAGAAAATTGTTCGTCAGTAATTAATCCGTCACCTTTTACCGCTGGAATCTGAAGTCCAATTAGCAGGAGGAAAAAAGTATAAGCAATTAATCCAGCTGTTATAAAAGATAGTTTCTTTACTCCTTTTTCTCCAAAATATTCATTGATTAAATCGGTTGTGATGAAAACTATTGGCCAAGGTAAAATGCCTAAACTCATTACAACATCTCCTATGTAAATTAATTTTCCTCCAATTAATTCCGCTACTAGAGCATTGGTGATAAAAATACCAGCAAGAATTACATAAATAATATCTTTTCTTCTTTGAAACATAGCAATTGTTTTACCAAAAGTAGAGAATTATATTGCAAAAAAAAACTTCAACCCGAAGATTGAAGTTTTTAATATGTTTGAGTTGGATAAATTATCCTAAAGCAACTCTTCTGAAACCAGTAACAGTTAAGTTAGCATCTACAGATTTAATGTAGTTAGCAACACTCATAGAACTGTCTTTGATAAAATCTTGGTTTACTAAAGTATTGTCTTTGTAGAAACGTTGGATTTTTCCTTTAGAAATGTTATCTAACATTGCTTCTGGTTTTCCTTCAGCTCTTAATTGCTCTTTAGCGATTTCGATTTCTTTTTCAATGATTGCAGCATCAACACCAGCTTCGTTTAAAGCAATTGGGTTCATAGCGGCAGCTTGCATTGCAACGTTTTTAGCAGCTTCGTCAGCACCAGCAACGTTAGCAGATAAAGCAACTAATGTAGCGATTTTACCAGCGTGGATGTAAGAACCAACAAAAGCACCTTCTAATCTTTCGAAAGCACCGATTTCGATTTTCTCACCGATAACACCAGTTTGCTCGATTAATTTCTCAGCAACAGTGATTCCGTTGAAATCAGAAGCTAATAATTCTTCTTTAGTAGCATAGTTTAATGCTTGGTTAGCTAAATCGTTTGCTAATTTAACGAAAGATTCGTTTTTACCTACGAAGTCAGTTTCACAGTTTAAAGTGATTGCAACTCCAGCAGTGTTGTCAGCATTGATAACAGCAACAGCAGCTCCTTCAGTAGATTCTCTATCTGAACGGTTAGCCGCTACTTTTTGACCTTTTTTTCTTAAGTTTTCGATAGCTAAATCGAAATCTCCTTCAGCCTCCACTAATGCTTTTTTACAATCCATCATTCCAGCACCAGTGATAGTTCTTAATTTATTTACGTCTGCAGCAGTAATATTTGCCATTTTGTATTTTTTTTATTTGTTGTTTATAAAAGTAAAAATTCCAATTACTAAATCCCAAATTCCAATTTTACTAAATTGCTAACGAAAAGTTAGAACAAGTTTGGAATTTGGAATTTAATTCTTGGAATTAATTGATTTATGCTTCAGTTTCAGTAGCAGGAGCTTCAGTAGCTTCTACTTCTTTAGCTGGTAATTCATCTTTTTCAACTTTTCTATCAGAAAGACCTTCAACGATAGCAGAAGAAACTAATGATAAAACTTTTTCAATTGATTTAGAAGCATCGTCATTTGCAGGAATTACGAAGTCAATTGGACGTGGATCCGAATTCGTATCTACCATTGCGAACACTGGAATGTTTAATTTTTGAGCTTCTTTAACAGCGATATGCTCCGCTTTTACGTCAACTACGAATAATGCAGCTGGTAATCTAGACATATCTGCAATTGAACCTAAGTTTTTCTCTAACTTAGCTCTTAAACGATCAACTTGTAATCTTTCTTTTTTAGATAAAGTCATGAAAGTACCGTCTTTCTTCATTCTATCAATAGAAGCCATTTTTTTAACAGCTTTACGGATGGTTACAAAGTTAGTTAACATACCACCTGGCCATCTTTCAGTGATGTAAGGCATGTTACAAGCTGCTGCTTTTTCAGCAACGATATCTTTCGCTTGTTTTTTGGTAGCAACGAATAATACTTTTCTACCAGAAGCAGCAATTTTTTTCAAAGCTTCGTTAGCTTCTTCAATTTTAGCTGCAGTTTTATATAGGTTAATGATATGAATACCATTACGTTCCATATAAATGTAAGGAGCCATGTTTGGATCCCATTTACGAGTCATGTGTCCGAAGTGTACACCTGCTTCTAATAACTCTTTAACGTCAATTTTGTTTGCCATTGTGTAATAGTTTACGTTCCGTGATTAGCAATTTTCAAGTAGTCACTTCCGTTAGTCTTGAAAATTTAGATGCTAAACTAATTCCCTTTTTACAAGGAATATCGACAACTTTGTTTTTAATTCAATTTTAATTGTAAAAATAAATCTGAAAATATATTCTGATAAATATCGAATATTAACGTTTTGAGAATTGGAATCTCTTACGTGCTTTTTTCTGACCGAATTTTTTACGTTCAACCATTCTAGGATCTCTTGTTAATAGTCCTTCTGGTTTAAGGATAGCTCTGTTTTCAGCTTCTACCTCACACATTGCGCGAGCGATAGCCATTCTTACAGCTTCTGCTTGTCCTGTAGTACCACCACCATATACGTTTACTTTAACGTCAAAGTTTGATGCGTTTTCCGTCATAGACATTGGTTGCATAACTTTGTACTGTAAAGTTGCAGTTGGGAAGTAGTTAGTGAATTCTCTTTTGTTTACAGTGATTTTTCCTGTTCCTTCTGAAACATAAACACGTGCAACAGCGCATTTTCTTCTACCGATTTTGTGAATAACTCCCATTACTTAAGATCGTTTAGGTTAACGGTTTTAGGTGATTGAGCCGCATGTTTGTGCTCAGGACCTACATATACATTTAAATTACGGAATAATTCTGCACCTAACTTGTTTTTAGGTAACATTCCTTTGATAGCTTTTTCTACTAATAATGCAGGATTTTTTTGTTGCATTACTTTAGCAGTTAAAGTTCTTTGTCCTCCTGGGTAACCTGTGTGACGAACGTAAGTTTTATCGTCTAACTTGTTACCAGTAAGGTTGATTTTTTCTGCATTGATAACAATTACGTTATCTCCACAGTCAACGTGCGGTGTATAACTTGGTTTGTATTTACCTCTTAAAAGCATCGCTACTTTTGTAGATAAACGACCTAAGTTATGACCTTCAGCGTCTACAACAATCCACTGCTTGTCTGCAGTAGCTTTGTTAGCTGATACTGTCTTGTAGCTTAATGTGTTCACAATAATTATTTTAAATTAAACATTCCATTCCCAATAAAGGGAGTGCAAAAGTACAATTATTTATTAGAATTGCAAACCCCTTTTTGAAAATATTATTTTTTCTAAATAGTTACACATCATATCTTTATGTAAAAATCATTTCAACTTCTTTTTTTAAATGCAAGAAATACACTATTTTTACGTCTTAACTTTTAAGTATGAAAGCAAAAGCAACTCTAAAACAGATTGCCCTTGAGTTTGGGGTGTCTATTTCTACCGTTTCAAAAGCATTAAGTGATAGTCCTGAAATCAGCGAAGCTACTAAAATTAAAATTCAAGAGTACGCCGCTTTGCAGAATTACAAACCTAATAGTATTGCGAAGAATCTCAAAAATCAGCGTACAAATACGATTGGGGTAATCATACCTAATATCTTAAATCCTTTTTTTGCAAAAGTATTTAGCGGTATTGAAAAAGAAGCTTTATCAAAAGGGTATAATGTAATTACCGGGATTTCTAATGAATCTTTAACGAAAGAACAACAAGTAATGGACATGCTCAACAATGGAACTATTGACGGTTTTATTGTGGCAATTGCCGAAGAAACGCAATCGTTAAAAGATTATAAACATTTTAGAGATATTATGAACAGTGGCACACCTATCGTAATGTTTGATAGGGTGGCCGATGGAATTAATTGCGATAAAGTTGTAGTAGACGATTTTGATTCTGCTTACGATGCTACAACCCATTTAATTAAATTAGGAGGAAAAAAGATCGCATTGCTTTCTACGATTCATAATTTGAGTGTTGGTAAGTTGCGATTTGAAGGTTATCAAAAAACGCTTTCTGATGCTAATTTACCAATTGATGAAAAGTTGATTGTTTTAGAAACTTCGTTAGAAGATTTTGATACGAAATTGCAAAACCTAATAGCTTCTAAACAAATGGATGCTATTTTTGCTTTAGATGAATACAGTTCAACTGCTGCCATGAAAATGGCATTGAAACAAGGAATCAAAATTCCAGAAGAGTTAAATATTATTGGTTTTGCTGATGGTGTTTGGTCAAGAAGATTAACACCAAGTTTGTCAACTGTAAGTCAACACGCGCCAGAAATTGGGGCTAAAGCTGCTGAACTGTTAATCCATAAGTTAAATTCTAAAGATGAGTTTTACCAACCACAAACGGTTGTAATTAAAACAGAGTTGCGTCAGAGAGAATCGACTAGGAAGTTGTAACAATTTATAAAAATTAAAATATGAAAATTATATATTTTCACTTTGTAATTTTGGCAATAATCTCGCTATTTGGTTGTAAAGAAAATTCTGAAAATAACTTAATATCGAATGAAAGTACAAACTTTAGCCAATCAGATGTTGATAGTACAGAATTAACAATTTTAATCAGAAACGTGTATAATTGGCACGAGAATAATGAATTAGAAGATTTTCCTTATAAATATAAGGAGGGACAAGACAGTATATTTATCGGAATTGATTGGGATAAGTATCAAAACAATATTGAGAATTTTGAAAAGACCAATTTCTTCAGTATCGAATTTTTTAACAAGCACAAAGAAATAGCCAAAAATATAGATGCTTCAATAAAGAAAGCTGACTTAAAATGGAGAAATAGAAATGATGGAATTTCTCTTTGGGAAACTGGAGCTAATGATTGGTGTGGTTGTCAAGATTATCCAGATGATTATTGGAAAACATTAACTATTGACAGTTTAGTTATAAATAAAGATATTGCTAACTTTGTTTGGACTTGGGATAAACAAATGTCACACACTTATAGAGTAAAGGCTAAAAAGGAAAATGGTAAGTGGAAAATTAATTCTCTAAATGGTTTTAAATATTTTTACACGACTCAAGAGTATGATAAAATGATGAAAGAGGATAATTAGAATCTAAAGAATATTAATTTACATATTCAATTAGGATATTTATTTAATTCTGCACCTTCTTATCATCCTTCCAAGTAATATAACCCAAAATCGCATTGAACATATAAAACACATATTTTGCGGTGTTGGCAATGTTCATCAACATTACATTTTGTAGGATTTTGAATAAATTATATACTTGCCAGTTAATCCAATTGTCGGGATACATTCTTCCTATATTAAAGGTGCCACCAAAACTAAT
>CAZCIV010000074.1:0-9997 GCA_964498595.1 uncultured Flavobacterium sp. | reverse complement strand
TTTTTGTTTTATATATTATAAAAATATTATTCTTTGATAATTTTTGTAGAATAAGAAAAATCAGAACCTTCAATATTTACAGCATATACACCACTATGTAAACCATTTAAGTTTAGAGACTTTTCGCTAGTAAAATCACTTGATGTTTCAACGACTTTTCTACCGTTAATGTCATAAATTTGTATTGTTAGCTCTCCTATATAATTAGCTATAGCAACATTAACAACGCCATTAGAAGGATTAGGATACACCTTAATTCCTTTAGATAATGCGATATCATCATTAGAAAGAACAGCATTTGTCAAAGTACCAGAGAATACACCTCTACCATAGGTAGCAGCAAAAACATTGTAAGCTGTTGGTGCTGTTGGTGAATTAGGCTGTAAATCCAAATCTGTAACTTTAACATTACTCATTCCATTGTAAGCCTGTCTCCATTGTAAAGATTGTGCAGTAGTACCAGCTGGGTTAAACCCTGTTGCATACCAAACACCTAATTCAGTTCCAATTAACAATTCGTCTGTTTTTAATGGATTTTGAACTATAGCTTTTACAGGTAAATCAGGTAAATTTCCTTCAATGCTATTCCAAGTTACACCCGCATCTGAAGAATACCATACATTTACTACACCGTAGTTGTGCATAGTTACAAAAATTTGACTGTCATTTGCCCCAAACTCTACATCTGAAATACTTCCAACAAATGATGGCCCTGTAATATCAGACCACGAAGCACCAAGACCATTTGCATTAACAATTTTCAACAACTTGCCATTCATCGTTCCAACATATAGCGTTGTTGGAGTTACTTTACCTACTGTCAATGCTGTTGGATAAGTTGTTAATAAAGCATTTGTCAAGTTTGTACGTGTTGGATTACCTGCTCCTAAATAATTAGAATATCTTCTTACAATATAAGGAGTTGCTAACGTTGAATTTGTTCCATCGGAATATATAATGTCATTTGTAGAATCCAATGTGAAAGCGGGATAGAAAAGTCCTAAATTAGACCCACTACTTAACGCTTTTTTTAATGTTCCATCTAAATTTCTTACATTAGTATTATCATTGTAAACATAATTAGTAACGTAATATG
The DNA here is from genome assembly GCA_964498595.1 of uncultured Flavobacterium sp. Lineage (GTDB taxonomy): Bacteria > Bacteroidota > Bacteroidia > Flavobacteriales > Flavobacteriaceae > Flavobacterium. The sequence continues at coordinate 8,901 of CAZCIV010000074.1, read as the reverse complement.
CATTAGCAGCTGTTGTAGCATTCTGTTTAAACAATGGTTTACCACCATCACCACCTTGAATTTCATAACTTGCTCCAACTCCTGTTAATCCAGTTGTTGTACTTCTTGTTGAAGGGAAATAATTAGACCCATTATCTTGAGCTCCTGCTAAGAAAAAATCACCAGACATACCAGAAATCCCCTTAGGTAAAACAGCAACTCCTACAAATTGAGTAACATTGAATCCATTATTTCTTGCTGTTGCAGGAGTTCCAGTAGTAGATAAACTTCCAGAATAATAAACTCCACCATCATTACCAAATACCGCAACATTAGGATTCCCAGGTTTAAACACCATTGCGTGCTGATCGGAATGAACATTTGCAGTCCAGTTAGAAATAGCTACCCATCCTGCTGTTGTTGTTCCTCCGTTAGCAGATCTATATAAATCAATTCCACCAACATATAAAATTTGATCATTTGTTGGGTCTGATTCAATCATTAAATCGTAAAAAGCTTGAGCACCTGTAAAACCATATGTAGTTTCTCTTGTTTCATTACCAGCCGGCAAAGCTAATTCTGTAGGAGCAGTTGCAAAGGCATCATTTGTAACTTCCAACTTAACCTCAATAGTAGGATTATTACTATCTGCTTGACCAAGCTCAGTAAGTATATAAACTTTATTAGGATTAGTATTAGAAGTTTCGATTTCTACACGTTGCCCTCCTCCATTACCAGTGACAGTGTGTTTCAAATCAAATGTTGCTCCATTGTCAGAAGACATAAAAACTTTTCCTCCACCATCTCCAAATGTCCAACTATCAGTAGAAGACACCCATATTTTGCCATCAGCACCTATTTCAATATCATTTGGACATGTTTCATTACCTGTTTCAGTAACTGGCAAACTTAATCTTGTCCAAGTAGAACCTCCATTAATAGATTTATATAAACCGTAATTTGTAGACCCCATAAAAGTATTACTTCTAGCTTCAGAATAATATCCATCACCTACAGCAGCATATATCTCAGAAACACCTCCATTGTTCTTAACAACAACATCGTTTATAAATTGTATGCCTGGAACAAGATTTCCTGTAAATTCTCCTGGTAAAATAGGCTTTAATGTCCCATTTAGATCAGTTAAATTAGCCATCAATAAATCACCATCTTCTTTAGAAATCATTATAGATGGAATTCCTACACCTGTATCAGTACCACCCATTGTAATTGGCCCACCTGTAACATTGTTCATCATGATTACAGCCAATGCCCCTGCAGATTCAGCAGCTGAAACTTTATCTACGAAATTACATGTACCTCTTCGAATTAAAACAATTTTACCAGTCAATGAACCCGCTGGCATTGCGGTACAACCATCTTCAGTAGGAGCAGTTCCATCATTCATAATTACAATAGGAGCGGTAATTATACTTGTAATTTCAGGACCAAAACTTGCTTGAATTGAAACATAATTACCCGCAACATTCGATGGAGAATTAATTGTTAAATTTGAAACATTTTGCTGAATTGTATTCCCCGTTATTCCTCCTAAAACTCTAGACCAAGTTGCTCCAGCATCAGAAGTTTTCCATAATCCATTCCCATTAACATCACCAAAAACATAAGATTCTCCAGTACCTACATACCAAACATTATTATTATTTGGATCAGCATATATACATTGGACATTTAAATTCTCTGGTAAGTTTAATCTAGTCCAAGAAGATAATGAACTACTGATATTAGTGTTTTTCCACAAACCACCACTAACACCACCAGCAATAACTGTATTATAAGTTAAATCTGTAGGATCAAACATTATAGCTCTTGTTCTTCCACCTACATTGTTAGGACCTCTTTCAATCCATAAATTATCATTTGCATCTCCTGGAACTCTACCATTTTGCAAAGCGGCAAATCTTTCTTGCTTCAAAGACTCTCTAATTATTTCTAATTTCTCTGGAGTTGGAGTGCCTAATGAAGGATTCATAGAAAGCAACCATTCTTGCTCATTAAACTTATCCGGAGGAAGACCTAATGCTTTTCTCTCTTGTTTAGAGATATGAAAAGTCTTTCTAACTTTACTGTTCTTTAAAAATTCATCATGCTTTTTTCTTAATTCTAATATCTCTTTTGAAACTTTAGAATTGTCAGAAACAGTTTTCTTGTTAATTACTTTTTCAGATTTTTCGTGAGCATTAGTAACGCCTTTTTCTTGTGAAAAAGCAAACGAAACACAGAAAATTGTAACCACAATTAATAGTAATAGTTTTTTCATGGTATATGAGGTTAATTTATAATTTGAACAAAATTAACATTTTACGTGAAATTCAAAAATTTTTTAGTATTTATTTTGTGTTTTTAACTTTTGTTAGCCTGAATTGTCTTATATAATTCAAAAGCTTTACCATCCGTTAATAATGAGACAAAGTGACAAATGTGCAACAAACGATCATATAAATTTTCTTTTTGAAATTGAAAACGCTCAGGTAGTAATTTTAGCAATAATTCATCATAATTTGAAGCTGTTCCACTTACTTTTTTATTGTAAGCCGTACAAAAACCATCAAGTAAACTATTAATGATTTTGTAACCCATTACTTCTTTCTGAATTACATCTCTACTCTGATAGACATTTTTAATACTAATTTGGATGATATCATTCATTTGGGCTTTATACTGACTTTTATCCATCAAAGCAAAAGGAAATTCCCCTGATAAAATTGCTTTTTCGTTTTCCATAAAAACCGCTACTGCATCGTTAATTAAACTTCCAATAGCTAAAGCACGCAAATAACTAATTCGATCTTCCTTAGTAATGAGTTCGTTGTATTTTTTGGTATCGATTCCGTTTTTAACTAATTTAATTAAATATTCTAACGCATATTCTTCCGGAATTAAACCTAAATTAATACCATCTTCAAAATCGATAATCGTGTAACAAATATCATCAGCCGCTTCTACTAAATAGGCTAATGGATGACGTTCAAAACCGATATCACTTCCTGATTTATTCGAAATCAATCCCAATTCATTAGCAACCTCTGCAAAGAATTCTTTGTCTTGCTGGAAGAAACCATACTTTTTATCACATATTTTCTGTGTTGGTTTTTTAGGCAAACTTCCTTTTGGATATTTCATAAAAGCGCCCAAAGTAGCATACGAAATACGCAAACCGCCTTCGATTCCTTCACGAGAGGAAGCTAAAACTGAAAAACCATTGGCATTTCCTTCAAAATCAATTAAATCTTGCCATTGTTTTTCGGTTAATTGATCTTTGTATTGCAATCCGTTTCCGGTTTTGAAATATTCGCCAATGGCTTTTTCTCCCGAATGCCCAAAAGGTGGATTTCCAATATCATGAGATAATGCTGCAGCCGCCACAATAGCACCAAAATCATTAGCTTGATAACCATGCACTTCTTGTAAGTGTGGATATTTTGCAATGATTTGCTTACCAACCAAACGTCCCAAAGAACGACCAACAACAGAAACCTCCAAACTATGCGTTAGTCGGTTGTGAACGAAATCAGTTTTTGAAAGTGGAATGACTTGCGTTTTATCTTGCAGACTTCTGAAAGCGGCTGAAAAAATAATTCGGTCATAATCAACTTCAAAGCCTAAACGGGTGTCGTCTTGCTCTTTACGTAAACGTTTACTGGTGTCGCCTTGTCTTTTTAAGGACAATAATTGTTCCCACTGCATCATAAGATTCTAGATTGAAGATTGCGGATATTTGATTTTAGAACTATTCTTTTTCATTTGCTAAAAAGAAATTTCTCGATTTTTTTGGATACTGATTGTAACTTTTATCACTTGGATTTACAATTACCGATTTGATATTGATTTCGTCTCCTACTTTGAAGTTTTTCTCTGTGTATTGGTAATCCAACAAATATTCACCGCAGAAATAATTTCCATCTGCGTCTTTTTCTATAATTCCGGTGTAAACGCCTTTTTTATCTTTTGACATAATTGTATTTTTTTCAAATGTACGAATTGGATTGTAATTATTTAAAACAAAAACAGCCATTCACCTTAGCGAACAACTGCTTTCTTTATTCTATTATCTATGTTCTTTTATTTAATTAAGAACCACACATTTCACAATCTTCTGGGCCAGAATTTCTAGCTCTTTCAATCATAGCTCTGTATTCTTCTGCAGACATTTCTGCTGGTTCTTCTAAAACTGCAATAGCTTCTACTTTTTTAACTTCAACATGTTGCTCTTTAACTTCAACTGGAGCGGCAACTTTATCGTTATTTAAAGTAAACTTAATTGCATCCACCGCTGCTTTAGTTCTTAAATAGTACATTCCCGTTTTTAAACCTGATTTCCAAGCGTAGAAGTGCATCGAAGTTAATTTTGCATAGGTAGCATCTTGCATAAACAAGTTCAACGATTGCGATTGGTCAATAAAATAACCTCTTTGACGCGACATATCGATAATATCTTTCATCGACATTTCCCAAACGGTTTTGTACAATTCTTTTAAATCTGCAGGAATTCTTTCAATATGTTGTACTGAACCATTGTGACGCATGATTTCTTGCTTCAATGTTTCGTTCCACAAACCTCTTTCTACTAAATCGTTCAATAAGTGTTTGTTTACCACGATGAATTCTCCTGAAAGTACTCTTCTTGTATAAATATTAGAAGTATAAGGTTCGAAAGCTTCGTTATTTCCTAAAATTTGAGACGTTGAAGCGGTTGGCATTGGTGCTACTAACAATGAGTTTCTTACTCCGTTTGCCATTACTTCTTTTCTTAAACTTGCCCAATCCCAACGACCAGAAAGTTCTTCATCTTTTAAGCCCCAAAGGTTGTGTTGAAATTCTCCTTTTGAAATTGGAGAACCTTCGTAAGACGAATACGGCCCTTCTTCTTTAGCCATTTCCATAGAGGCAGTTACAGCAGCAAAATATAAAGTTTCGAAAATTTCTTGATTTAATTTTTTAGCTTCATCACTTGTAAACGGCATTCTCAACATAATGAAAGCATCCGCTAAACCTTGCACTCCTAATCCAACTGGACGGTGACGCATATTTGAATTCTCTGCTTCTTTTACTGGATAGTAATTTCTATCAATTACTCTGTTTAAGTTGCGAGTTACTCGTTTTGTTACGTTGTATAATAATTCGTGATTGAAGGCACCGTTTTCAACAAACATTGGTAATGAAATCGATGCTAAGTTACAAACCGCGATTTCATCTGGAGACGTATATTCTAAAATCTCTGTACATAAATTAGACGAACGAATCGTTCCTAAATTCTTTTGGTTCGATTTTCTGTTCGCTGCATCTTTGTACAACATATAAGGTGTTCCCGTTTCGATTTGAGATTCTAAGATTTTTTCCCAAAGTTCTCTTGCTCGAATAGTTTTTCTACCTTTTCCTTGTGCTTCGTATGAAGTATAAAGTGCTTCAAATTCATCTCCATAAACATTATCTAAACCTGGACATTCGTTTGGACACATTAATGTCCATGTTGAATCTGCTTCCACACGTTTCATGAATAAATCCGAAGTCCACATGGCGAAGAATAAATCTCTTGCACGCATTTCTTCTTTTCCTGTGTTCTTTTTCAAATCTAGGAATTCGAAAATATCAGCATGCCAAGTTTCTAAATAAATAGCGAAACTTCCCTTACGTTTTCCTCCACCTTGATCTACGTAACGAGCAGTATCATTGAAAACACGTAACATTGGAACAATACCGTTTGAAGTTCCGTTTGTTCCTCGAATGTACGAACCTGTTGCTCTAACGTTATGAATAGCTAAACCAATTCCTCCCGCTGATTGCGAAATTTTTGCTGTTTGTTTTAATGTATCGTAAATTCCATCGATACTATCATCTTGCATCGTTAATAAGAAACAAGACGACATTTGAGGTTTTGGAGTTCCAGCATTGAATAATGTTGGGGTAGCGTGTGTAAAGAACTTTTTCGACATTAATTCGTAAGTTTCAATTACCGCTTCTAAGTCGTTTAAGTGAATTCCAACCGAAACACGCATTAACATGTGTTGTGGACGTTCTACGATTTTTCCGTTGATTCTTAATAAATACGAACGTTCTAAAGTTTTGAAACCAAAGTAATCGTAATTAAAATCACGGTTGTATATGATGTGAGAATTTAAAAATTCTGCATTTGCTTGAATAACTTCGTAAACCTCATCAGAAATCAATGGCGCTTTTTGATTGGTTCTTGGGTTTACATAGTGATACATCTCACTCATCGTTTCCGAGAATGATTTGTTGGTATTTTTGTGTAGATTAGAAATTGCAATACGAGCCGCTAATTGAGCATAATCTGGGTGGGTTACCGTCATGGAAGCTGCGGTTTCTGCTGCTAAATTGTCTAATTCAGAAGTGGTAACTCCATCGTATAAACCCTCAATTACACGCATTGCCACTTTTACAGCATCTACCATGTCATTTAATCCATAACATAGCTTTTTAATTCTATCTGTGATTTTGTCAAACATTACTGGCTCCTTATGGCCATCTCTTTTTACTACATACATAAGCTTTTTAGTTTTTGAAAACAGACAATCCCTTCCCTGCTTTCGGTTAATATTAATGAACTAAAGCGCGAGTCTCCCGACATTTTATAGCGCTCTATATTTTATTTATTTTTAGAAATCAGCGTCGAAACTAATTTTATTGGAATCCGCATCTGAATTCATAACGCCTGCTTTTTGATATTCCGCTACACGCTTTTCAAAGAAATTCGTTTTTCCTTGTAACGAAATCATATCCATAAAATCGAATGGGTTAGATGAGTTGTACACTCTATCACATCCTAATTCTACCAATAATCTATCCGTTACGAATTCTAAATATTGCGTCATTAAAGTTGCGTTCATTCCAATCAAACTAACTGGAAGAGATTCCGTAATGAATTTTCTTTCAATATTTAAAGCATCTACGATAATTTCTGTGATTCTTTCTTTTGGAACTTTATTTACCACATGATGCGTGTGTAAATGAACCGCAAAATCACAATGCATTCCTTCGTCACGAGAAATCAATTCGTTTGAGAAGGTTAATCCTGGCATTAATCCACGTTTTTTCAACCAATAAATCGAACAGAACGAACCTGAGAAGAAAATTCCTTCTACTGCTGCGAAAGCAATTAATCGTTCAGCAAAAGAATCTGATTCAATCCAACGCAATGCCCATTGTGCTTTCTCTTTAATTGCAGGAAACACTTCAATTGCATGGAATAATTGATTTTTCTCCGCCTCATCCTTAACATACGTATCGATTAACAATGAATACGTTTCGCTATGAATGTTCTCCATCATAATTTGGAAACCATAGAAAAACTTAGCTTCTGGATATTGTACTTCGTTAACGAAATTTTCCGCTAAATTTTCGTTTACAATTCCATCCGATGCTGCGAAGAATGCTAAAATATGTTTGATGAAATATTTCTCATCCTCATTTAATTTGTTATTCCAATCAGTCAAATCTTGATGCAAATCAATTTCTTCAGCTGTCCAAATACATGCTTCTTGTTTTTTATACCATTCCCAAATATCTTGGTGTTTGATAGGAAAAATTACAAATCGATCTTTGTTTTCTTGCAAAATAGGTTCCACGATAGACATAGCTATTTGATTTTAAAAATGTTAATGATTGGTTAAATTGACTTATTAGGGGATTACAAAGTTTGTCATTTGAAATGAAAAATGAAAGGCAAACTTATTCACAATTGGAGCAAGTTTTTAACAAAGCTGATAATTGTCAGTAAATTAATATAGGTTTTTAATTTACTGAATATCAATAAGTTAAAAACATATAAAACAACTGTTAAAACCTTGTAAGCAACTGAAAAATAAGTAGCTCACGAGTGTTTTTTAAACGATAAAAACGAGATTATTTTTTTAACTCTTTTGCTACTTTGTCTAATTCGTCAAACCATTGTTGTCCGAATTTTCTAACTAGTGCTTCTTTCACAAATTGATACACCGGAACTCCTAATTCTTGTCCTAACGAACACGCGTCATCGCAAATATGCCATTTGTGATAATTCACAGCTGCGAAATCAGAATATTCTTTGATTCGGATAGGATATAAATGACAAGAAACAGGTTTTTTCCAATCTACAATTCCTTGATTGTAAGCTTGCTCAATTCCGCAAAGTGCTGTTTTACCGTCAAAAATTACGTAGGCGCAGTCTTTTCCATCAATAAGTGGTGTTTCTAATTCACCAAAATCAGAAACTACGTGTGTTCCTTGTTCTTCAATGGCTTTTATTCCTTCAGGACGAAGAAAAGGTTTTACTTTTGGGAAAATTTCAGCTAAAATTTTGGTTTCTTCCTCATCTAAAGGAGCACCCGCATCGCCATCCACACAACAAGCGCCTTGACAAGCTGACAAATTGCAAACGAATTCTTTTTCTAAGATTTCTTCGGAAACGATGGTTTTATTTAACTGAAACATATTGGGTTTATTTTAAAGTGCAAAGATACGATTTTGAATTCAGAATTTAGAAGTTAGCATTTAGAAGTTTTGGAACACAGATTTTGGAAATTTGAGAAATGACTATAATTTTTCACAGAGCTACACCGAGACGTTTTAGTTTTTATTGGCGCTCTTTGCGTTTAAATTTACACAGAGTTACACCGAGCATTTTTGATTTTGATTGCGTTGAAAAGAGTTACACCGAGACGATTCACTTTCTTCTTGGCGCTCTTTGCGAAAAACTTAGCGACTTTGCGTTTAAATTTTACGCTTTGCTTGAACTTGTCCTTGATTTTCGCCCTTGCAATTGATAATGTATCGTTAAATTAGAAACGTTCTTTGTTCATTATCCTTATATTTGCACAAATTTTCAGCGTTTTATGGAATTCGGAATTAATTGGAAAGACATTTTTACCATCAGCATGATTTTATTTGCTGTGATTGATATTG
>CAZCIV010000073.1:0-10049 GCA_964498595.1 uncultured Flavobacterium sp. | reverse complement strand
TTTCGCATTTTTTAGGGTCTTACATTGAAAATTCTGCTAGTGCTACTGCAATACCAGATGTAAGAGCAGATTCTTTTATAAGTACAGCTCAAAACATTGGTTTTAATTTTGTTTATGATGGTACTACTTACAATCAATTTAAAATGAGTTCTAATGGTTTCATTAGTTTAAATATGTCAGGTACATCGTCTTTGACTGCTAATGATTTATCTGCTGCGAATGCAACTTCAAGACCTATTATTGCTCCTTTGTGGGATGATTTAGATGGGGGAGATGTTGCAAGTTCTGTTGCTTCATATGAACTTTCAGGTGTTGCTCCAAACAGAGTTTTAACAGTTGAATGGAGAAATTGGCAATGGAATTATAATGCAACTACAAATCCAGTTATTAGCTTTCAAGTAAAATTATATGAGACAACTAATATTATTGATTTTATTTACAGACAAGAGGTTGGTGCTATTGTTTCAGGTTCAGCTTCTGTAGGAATAGGATCTGCTACAGGATCAGGTGCTGGTAGTTATTTAAGTTTGTCTAATGTAGCAACTCCTGCAGTTTCTAGTACAACTTCAACTAATACATTAAATACTAAACCTGCTACAGGTCAAGTTTACAGATTTACTCCACCTTCTTGCTCTTCGCCTTCAGGTTTTGCAGTTTCTAACTTAACTACAACTTCAGCTACAATTTCTTGGAATGCTGCCGTTCCAGTTCCTTCAACTGGATACGAGTATTATTATTCAAATGTTAATACTCCACCTGCAGGAGCGGGTACTCCAACTACTGCATTAACTGATAATTTATCTGGATTAACTCCAAATACAACTTATTATGTTTGGTTGCGTTCAGATTGTGGAGGAGGTACTTATAGTGCTTGGAATGGTCCATACTCTTTTAGAACGTTATGTGATGCATTCTCAATTCCTTTTACTGAAACTTTTGATTCTACTTCATCAACAGAAGCTTGTTGGACAGTTCTAAATGTTAATGCGGATGCAGATGCATGGAATTTAAATTACACTACTACACCTATTACAGGTGATCAATCTGCAAATTTGTATACTGATGGAAATGGAGGGGCTAATGATGATTGGTTAATTTCTCCAAAAATAACATTAAATGGAAATCAAAGATTGGTTTTTAAATATAAAGTTCAATCAAGTGGAGAGGCAAATGACTTTAGAGTTATGTTGTCTATCGCAGGTAATGCTCCAGCTGATTTTTCTTTTGAATTGCAACCATTAGCTAGTTATTCAAATACAACACCTGAGACTATGGTAATTCCTTTGTCGGGAATTTCTGGCGATGTTTATCTTGGATGGCATATTCCATCAGGTGGTTTAGATGGTTGGAGATTGTATATTGATGATGTAGTTGTTGAAGATATTCCAGCAACACCTCCTTCGTGTGTAGCTATTACCTCTCCTGTTTCTGGAACTGCAGATGTTTCTTCTAGTACAATAACATGGGCTAGTGAAATTAATGCTACGGGTTATAACATCAGTGTAGGGACTACACCAGGTGGAACAGATTTGTTAAATAATTTTGATCTTGGTAATGTATTAACTTATAATTTAACAGGTTTATTAGGAGGTACTACATATTATGTTACGGTTTATCCATATAATGATAATGGAGTAGCTACAGGTTGTACAGAAATTAACTTTACTACTTGTGATGTAGCTTCAATTCCATTCAATGAAGAATTTGAAACAATTACTACAGGTATACCTTCATGTTGGGGAATTGCAGGAACTACTACGACTGCGGGTTATCATTTTTCTAGTTATGCTACAGGAAATGTAGGAAGAGGATTAAGATTTGATTCTTATTCAAATTCAACTGGTAGAACTTCAGAATTAACCACTCCTGTAATTGATGCTTCAACAGTAACATCATTAAGATTGAATTTTTATTACAAAAATCCAACTGGAGGTAATTTTGAAGTTTTGATATCTTCTGATGGTGGTGCAACTTATACTTCGTTAGAATCAGGTTTAACAGGAACTGCTAACTGGACTTTGAAAAGTTATGTGGTAACAAGTCATATTAGCTCAAATGTTAAGGTTAAATTTTTAGGAACTAGCAATTGGGGTAGTGGAGATGCATATGTATATTTAGATGGTGTAGTTTTAGAAGAAATTCCTGCTACTGCTCCTGCTTGTGTAACTTTAACTTCACCTGTTAATGGTGCTGTAAATGTTTCAAACGCGACATTGGTTTGGCCAGCTAATCCAGATGCTACAGGGTATTATATTACTGTAGGTACTTCTGCTGGTGCTTCTGATGTTTTAAATAATTTTGATGCGGGTAACGTATTAACATACCATTTATCTAATTTAGTTGGTGGTACAACATATTATGTAACAATTACTCCTTACAATACATTTGGAAGTGCAACTGGTTGTACAGAAAGTAATTTTACAACTTGTGATGAAGTTGGTGATTTTGTTGAAAATTTTGATGGATTAACAGCGACTAATTTAATCCCTGATTGTTGGTCTAGAGTTTTAAGTGACGGTGTAAGTACTTATGCATCTGTAGGTACTTCTGAAACTAATTTTAGCGCACCTTACAGTATTTCTTTATATAACTCTAGTTCTCCTTCAACTTCAAATATTATGTTAGTAACGCCTTACATAAATAATTTAAGTGCTGGAACTAATAGATTAAGATTTATGGCTAGAAATCAATATAGTGACACCCAAGATATCATTGTTGGTACTATGAGTAACCCAAGTGATGCATCAACATTTACTCCAATACAAACAGTTGATATTAATGACACATTTGCTCAATATATTGTAGATTTTACAGCTTATGCTGGTACTGATAAATATATTGCGTTAAAAAGAATTTCTACGTCAACTTATACATATGTTTATATTGATAATGTAATTTGGGAAGCGGTTCCTGCAACAGCACCAGCTTGTGCTAGTAATGTAGTAGCTACTCCAGATGCTGCATGTGGTAACTTTGCTAATTTGATTACTTGGGACGCTACATCAGGAGCAGATGGATATTATATTTCAGTTGGTACAACCACTGGAGGTACTGATATTGCAAATAATATTGATTTAGGTAATGTAACTACATATTCTTTCTCAGGAAATTTTGCTACTACCTATTTTTATACAGTTTCTCCTTATAATGCTATAGGTACAGCTTCAGGATGTACAGAAGCTTCATTTACAACAAATGCAAATGGATGTTATTGTGTTTCAGGACCTTCATCTGTTGATGGAACGGGTATTACTAATGTACAATTAGTTGCTACAAATTTCCCTAATTCTGTTTCAACAGCTCCTGTTTATAATGATCATACTGCTACCGTTGTAGATATGTCTAGAGGTATTAACAATAACGTTCAAATTACTTTTGATGTACCATGGGGAACAAATAGTTATGATTACAATACTGTTATTTGGATTGATGCAAATGATAACTTTACTTTTGAGGCCTCTGAAATTGTTTACACAGGGTTATCTGCTACAACAGCTTCACCAACATTATTAAATGCATCTTTTGTATTGCCAGGTTCAATTTCATTAGGGCAACACAGAATGAGAATTGTTGCAACAGATGCTGAACAAGTTCCTGCAAATCCTTGTTATGGTGGATCTTATGGTGAAACAGCTGATTTTACGATCAATGTCGTTGCACCTTCATGTGCACCACCAGCAGCAACAACTAGTATAGTTAACGATTGTGCTAATTCTCAATATTTTGTAAATGTTAATGTTACAGATTTAGGAAATGGTTCACCTGTTATTACTGATGGAACTTCAACTTGGCCAGTTTCGGCTGTAGGAGCACAAAATGTTGGTCCATTTGCATTTGGTACAGCAGTAACTTTGACTTTATTACATGGTACTGATGCTCTATGTAATATTCCTTTAGGAACTTTTAATTATGGTGGTTGTCCTCCTGTTAATGACGATTGTGCCAACGCAACTGTTTTAACACCAGGTAGTGTTTTCAATACCAATTCATTAGTTGGTACAAATGTTTTTGCTACAGCTTCATCTGGTGCTCCAGCTCCAGGTTGCGCATCTTACTCTGGAGGTGATGTTTGGTATCAAGTTACAGTACCTGCTTCAGGGTCTATTACTGTAGAAACAAACAATAATTCTAGCAATATTACTGATACAGGAATGGCTGTTTATTCTGGAACATGTGGTTCTTTATCATTAGTTGAGTGTGATGATGATGATAGTGGTGATGGTAGTTTCTCATTGATATCATTGTCAGGAAGAACTCCAGGGGAAGTTTTATTAGTAAGAGTATGGGAATATGGAAATAATTCTTTTGGTACATTCCAAGTATCGGCTTATGACGCTTCATTGTCAGCAGGTTCTTTTAACAACTCTAATTTCTTAATTTATCCTAATCCAGTAAAAGATATGTTAAATATTTCTTACTCATCAGAGATATCTTACGTTCGTGTTGTTAACATGTTAGGTCAAGAAGTAATTTCTAGAGATATTAATGCTACGTCTACTCAGTTAGATATGTCTCACTTAAGTGCAGGTGCTTATTTAGTAACTGTTTCTTCAGGTGATGCATTAAAAACACTAAAAGTTATTAAGCAATAAGCATTATTTAATATAATGATTAAAGTCCCGATTTATTCGGGACTTTTCTTTTTTATTATCTTTGTAAAAAAAAAGTATGTTTTTTTCGTTTATTGTTCCAGTATATAACCGACCTGATGAAATTGATGAATTGCTTGAAAGTTTAACCAAGTTTACTTCTTCGATTCCTTTTGAAGTTGTAATTGTTGAAGATGGTTCAACAATTACTTGTGAGAATATAATTGAAAAATATACTAATAAATTAAATGTTTTCTATTATTTTAAATCAAATTCTGGTCCAGGAGATTCTCGAAATTACGGAATGAAAGTTGCTAATGGCGATTATTTTATCATTCTTGATTCTGACTGTATTATTCCTTCAGATTATTTAAATCAAGTTCAAAAAAGTTTAGAAGAAGAATATGTAGATTGTTTTGGAGGTCCGGATGCGGCATTGGATTCGTTTTCGGATATTCAAAAAGCAATTAATTTTACTATGACTTCTTTCTTAACTACTGGAGGAATTAGAGGTGGAAGTGAAAAAGTAGATAAATTTCAACCTCGAAGTTTTAATATGGGATTATCTAAAAAGGCTTTTGAAGCTTCCAATGGTTTTGGAAATATTCATCCTGGAGAAGATCCCGATTTGTCCATACGACTGTGGAATTTAGGTTTTAAAACCAAGTTGATTAAGAATGCTTTTGTATATCATAAAAGAAGAATTAGTTGGAATAAATTTCAAATTCAAGTAAATAAATTTGGAAAAGCACGTCCAATTTTAAATTTTTGGTATCCTGAACACACTAAAATTACTTTCTGGTTTCCAAGTCTATTTTTGTTTGTTTTTTTATTTTCATTACTTTTTGCAGTTTTCTATTCTCCAATATTTATTGCGTTTTTTGGTTTGTACTTTTTGTTATTATTTATTAGTTCATTGATGTTCAATAAAAATATAAAAATTGCGTTTTATTCTTTGTGGGCAACTTTGATTCAGTTTTATGGCTATGGAACAGGATTTTTACAATCCTATTTCAAAATCTCAATTTTAAAGCAAATTCCTCAAGAAGCATTTCCTGAGTTATTTTTTAAGAAATAAAAATGACAAAAGTAATTGGTTTAACAGGCGGCATTGGAAGTGGAAAATCTACAGTTGCAAATTATATTGCTTCAAAAGGAATTCCTGTTTATATTGCTGATGAGGAAGCCAAAAAAATTATGGAAAGGGAAGATGTTAAACAAAAGATTCAGAATTTGTTTGACCAATCTGTTCTTAATTCGGATAGTTCTTTAAATCGAAAAAAAATAGCTCAAATCGTTTTTAATCATCCAGAAAAGTTAAAAGAGTTGAATGCTATTGTTCATCCTGAAGTTCAACTTCATTTTAAAAATTGGGTAAATGATCACAAATATTACCCTTTTGTGATTAAAGAAGTTGCCATTCTTTTTGAAACTGGAGGAAACAAGAAATGTGATAAAGTTATTTTAATTACTGCTCCTGAAGAACTTAGAGTTGAAAGAGCAATGAAACGAGATAATTTAACAAAAAATGAAATTTTAGTTAGAATTAATAACCAATTACCTGATTCTAAAAAGAAAAAATTAAGTGATTTTGTTGTTGAAAACATAGATTTAGGTAAGACTTTCTTAAAAATCGATGAAATTCTTAAAATTTTAGCAAAAAATTAAAAAAAGATATATATGTTAATCTTTGGTTAATGTATTTTTATGCGAAATGTTAAAATGTTAAATTTGTTTCGATGAATAAGTCAAGATTTAGATTATTGGTCTTTTTAATGAGTTTGTCATTAATTGGAATCATCTTAGTTCAATTGTACTGGATTTCTACTTCATTGGATAAAAATGAAGAAGAATTCAAGTATCACGTTCAACAAGTTTTGGGGAATGTATCTAACACTATCAAAGAAAAAGAATTGGTAGCGTTTTACAATCATTATAACAAAATTATTGACAGTACAGGAAAAATTCCAAAAGAAGAAGAATTGAAAGAAATTTATTTCTACGAACGCAATAAAAAAACAAATGAAACTATAATCTATACCAATACACTCATAGCAGAAAACTATGGAATAAATGGTTCGTTCTTTGATAAAAATGCAAATTCAGTCAATTTTGGAAATGTTGTATCTAAGCGTAAAACAGAAGTTTACAATGGAAATTCATTAAACGATGGTAGTTTGCGAATGCGCTCCTTTCCTGATCTTACAATAAAAAAATCAGGTAGTATATCGAGTTTAGATAAAGCTAATTTTGAAGTTGCTTTTAAAGATTTGGTATCGTTAAAGCCTTTGCAAGAAAGAGTGTCTACTGATCAACTTGGTAAATATTTAAAAGATGAACTTCATAAATACGGAGTTAAAACACCTTTTGAATTTGGTATTTACAGCAACGGTTTGGCAACAAAAGTTCGTTCAGAAGATTTCAAATATGATGTAAAGACCACATACGGAATCCCTGTTTTTCAGGATAATGAAGGGATGTCTAAATACCAATTGTTAGTTAGTTTTCCTCAGAAAAATAAGTTCGTTTTCTCTTCTTTAATAGGAATTTCAAGTTTGTCATTATTGTTTACTTTGGTAATTGTGTTAACGTATTCAAGCGCCTTAAATCAATTAATCAAACAAAAACAAATTTCTGAAATCAAAACCGATTTCATTAATAATATGACACATGAATTCAAAACACCTATTGCTACAATTAATTTGGCTTTAGATGCTATTAAGAACCCAAAAATCATTGAAGATAAAGAAAAAGTACAACGATATCTTCAAATGATAAAAGAAGAAAACAAGAGAATGCATGCTCAGGTAGAAAATGTTTTACGAATCTCTAAATTAGAGAAAAACGAATTGGATATTTCAAAAGAACCAAGAGATGTAACCGAAATTATTGAAGATGCAATCGAACACGTTAGTTTAATTGTTGAAGACAGACAAGGAATAATTCATCAGCATTTTAATGCACAAAGAAGTACAATTTTACTCAACGAAGTACACTTTACAAATGTATTAGTAAACGTGTTAGATAATGCTATTAAATATTCACCAGACGCCCCAATAATTGATGTTTTTACCGAGAATATAAAAGATTTTATTCTTATAAAGATTCAAGATCAAGGTGCTGGTATGAGTAAAGTAGCACAAAAAAGAGTATTTGAAAAATTCTACCGCGAACATACGGGAGATTTGCATAATGTAAAAGGTCATGGGCTTGGTTTAGCCTATGTAAAACAAATTGTTGAAGACCACAATGGTCAAATATTTGTAGAAAGTGAAAAAGGGAAAGGGAGTACCTTTATTATAAAAATGCCATTAATAAATTAAAATATATAGAACATTATCATGGAAGCAAAAAAAATATTATTAGTTGAAGACGATCCTAATTTTGGTGCGGTTTTGAAAGATTATTTAATGATAAATGATTTTGAAGTTACTTTGGCTAAAAACGGAATGGAAGGTTTTGAAAAATTTAAAAAAGACACTTATGATTTGTGTATTTTAGATGTTATGATGCCTTACAAAGATGGTTATACTTTAGCTAGGGAAATTCGTGAGAAAAATCAAGAAGTGCCAATTATCTTTTTAACAGCTAAAACGTTGAAAGAAGACGTTTTAAAAGGATATAAAGTTGGTGCTGATGATTATTTGAATAAACCATTTGATTCAGAAGTGCTTTTAATGAAAATCAAAGCAATTATTCAAAGAAAAGCGTCTGAAGTAAAACCAGATACAACTAAGTTTGAGTTCGAAATAGGTAAATTCCACTTGAATTCAAAATTACGTTTCTTAACTTATCCAGGTCAAGAACCAATTAAATTATCTCCAAAAGAGTGTGAACTTTTAAAAATGTTAGCACTTCACGAAAATGATTTAATGCCAAGAGAATTGGCTTTAACTAAAATTTGGAGAGATGATAACTACTTCACATCAAGAAGTATGGACGTTTATATCGCTAAATTGAGAAAATTCTTAAAACAAGACGAAAATGTTGAAATCTTAAACATTCATGGTGAAGGTTTTAGATTAGTCATCAAGAAATAAATTCAAGTCCTGAGAAATCAGGACTTTTTTATTCAATAATTTCTAATGCATAACAAACTTTTTCGTCTTTGGTAATGATGTATGTATTTTCGTTTTTAGAAATTATTGCTTCATCATTCCAGTTCAATTCTTTTAAGAAATTCATCTCAAAACCTTTTATTTTTTGTTTCAAGGTAAATTTTCTATCCATAGTATTTAAGCACCATTCTAAGTATTTCACGTTATTAGCATGATTTACAATATCTAAATCAGATAGTTGTACTTTATAATCTAATATTTTTTCGAATGGAACATCCAAATTAATACGCTGCACCGATTTTTCAGTTGCACTATGTTCTGGATATTTTGTAAAATGTTCGTGAGGTAAAGCTAAATTTTCAGGTCTTCTAATTTGTGTATTTAAAACGGCCCAATAAGTTTCACAACCTGCTAATTTTTCATCACCGCGATACAATTCCAAACAACGAGTCGAACGAGAATTTTCTAAGGATTTTATCCACGTTTTTACCGTTACTTTTTCTTTCCATTTCGGTAAGCTAATGATTTCTAAACGCATTTTGCTCATTACCCAAGCTTGATGATGTTCTTGCATATCGCTAAAACTGATTCCACCTAAATCGGCATGAATTCCCGCTGTAATTTGAAAAATATTACATAACTCAGTATATTTCAACAAACCATTTGGATAACATTGCAAAAAGTTGATTTCGTATTCTTGTTCTAAAATAGAAGTAAAATTGGGAGAAATGGGCATTTTAATGTATTAAGATTCCTAATGAGATAATAAATTTATTTCCTTTGCCAAAGTAATCTTTATTTTCTGGACTTGCATTCAAATTTGAATTATAAAAATGAGAAAAATGTAATCCAGCATAACCGGCAAAAGTTTTATTTAAATTATAGTTTATATAACTACCCAATCTAATTTCTTCTAAACTTTGTTTTGCTAATATGCTTCTTCCAGTATTTTCTTTATAATTAAATTGACATTGTCCATAACTTATTGTTGGATTAAGCTCAAATTTTGAATTTAAGGGAATTTCATATTCTAAAATATACTGGTAAGAATTTGAATTAATGTAATCAAAATTTCCAATAGCATTTGAATTTTCTACTTTTAATTTTTGAAATTCATATCCTAAGCTTAGTCTGAAATTATAAATTTTTACTAATGATAATGTTGAATGAAATCCAAATCCAGAACTTAAATCTTTTGAAAAATAGTTATTTCCAAATTGAATCGGTAATTGAAAACCAAATCTAAATGCTGGATTAAAATCTACAATTTTATTCTTTGCTTCCTTTTGACTAAAAGCCAAAGTACTCGATAACACAAATATGATAATGAATATTTTTCTCATAACTTAGTATGTTAATGTATAATTTAATTCATCATTATTTATAGTTAATGGAATAGAAA
>CAZCIV010000072.1:0-10177 GCA_964498595.1 uncultured Flavobacterium sp. | reverse complement strand
AAATGTATCATTTTTTATTTTATCGATACAACTCATAATATCTAAAATCCAACCTCTGCTTTCAATACTTTTAGATTTTAAAAAATCAGTACTAGACCATTTTTCTTGTACCTTTTCTTGTGAAATTATTTCTGAATTTTTAATCAAGAAAATTCTGCCACTTTCAGGAACTTTTGAAATATCAATATTACAGCCTACCCAACCTGCGCGTTTTGCAGTTTCGCTTAATGGTTTTCTTTTTTCAATAATTTCTGGAACAAAAAAATGCTTTGGAATTATTAAAAAATTATTTACTCTAAGATTAGTTTTACTGTAATTTAAAAAGAAAAAGTTTGGATTGTTTTCAGAATTAATTCTTTCTATCATAGTAGAATAAGCACCATCTACAATTTTATCTCCAACTTTGTTACCATCTTTGCTTTTTAATTCAAACTCTTCTAAACATTTATTGCAAAAAAAGTCGGCTACTGGTTTATTATTTTCAAATTCTGACAACTTAGAGTTTCCACAACTTGGACAGTAACTATTGTGTTTTACCCAATTTTCAGTTAGTATTCTTGCTATTTGAGAATTACTTTTATAGCCTTGTGCTAATTTTGTATTAAATGACAAATTCATTTTTTATTTTGTATATAAACCAAATATACTAAAAACCAATTGTAAATCAAATGTAAATAGAACGATTTATAATTGAGTTTTCAACAAGCTAAAAACTTAACTTTAAATACTTTTTTGTGTATTTCCTTCTACCTTTCTTCCTAAATTCTTCGTACAAACACCCCTTTTTACGAAGCTCGTTCGAACAACGTTCGAACAAACTACGAACAAAACCCCCATAAAATCACACCTAGCCTATCATTTGCTATCAAAAAGTATCAAAACCATTCAAAACCCGTCAAAACACGTCAAAAGTGATTAAATGATTTTAATAAGATACTAGGTAGATACTCCATAGATAGTGGATTCAAAAAGAATTGTTTTTATCAGTTCTCGATACATTTTAGATTTGCAAATCTAAGGCTTTCCAAATCCAAAACACTCGAAGTGACGGTAGTGGAAATATGAAATAAAAAAACGTTAAGCTAAGAGCTTAAAAAACTATAGAACCGAAACCGCACAGTCGTCACTTCGAGTGATTTTTAAAAGAAAAAATGCTAATTTTTACTTTTAAAAATTGTATCGAGAACTATAGAACCAAAACAAAAAAAGACACCCGAAAGTGTCTTTATAATTTATTCATGTTAAAAATTAATATGCCAACAACTCTTTTAATTCTATTTCAAATCTACCTTTTGGTAAATATTGATCTTCTAATGTCTTCATAAATGGAATTGCGGTTTCTAAACTTCCTAATCTTCTTACTGGAGCGTCTAAGTATTCGAAACAGTTTTCCATAATCATAGCTGAAATATCACTAGCTACACCACCAAACAAAGTATCTTCTTGTAAAATGATGACTTTATTTGTTTTCTTAACTGAAGTATAAATCGTATCCCAATCCATTGGTTGTAACGTTCTTAAATCTAATAAATCCGCTTTAATTTCTGGATTTTTAGCTAACGTTTCTAATGCCCAATGAACTCCAGCCCCAAAAGAAATAATAGTAACATCAGTTCCTTCTTTAATTAAAGACGCTTTTCCGAAAGGTAAGGTATAGTAATCTTTTGGTACATCTTGATAAACTGAACGATACAATAATTTATGCTCAAAGAACAATACCGGATTTGGATCATTAATAGCTGTATTTAATAATCCTTTCGCATCATAAGGAAATGCAGGATATACCACTTTTAAACCAGGTGTTTTGGTAAACCAAGCTTCATTAGTTTGCGAATGGAAAGGTCCGGCTTGAGTACCACCACCGCAAGGCATACGCACCACTACATCTGACTTTTCTTGCCATCTGTAATGTTGCTTTGCTAATAAGTTTACGATTGGATTAAATCCGGTGGAAACGAAATCGGCAAACTGCATTTCCATTACCGCTTTAAATCCGTTTATTGATAATCCGTTAGCCGCTGAAACTACAGCACTTTCACAGATTGGTGTATTTCTAACTCTTTCTTTTCCAAATTGTGCTACAAATCCGTCGGTAATTTTGAAAGCACCACCGTATTCGGCAATATCTTGTCCCATAATTACCAAATTCTCATGGCGTTCCATAGACTGACGTAAACCACTCGAAATTGCATCAATCACACGAATATTTTCTACTTCTGAAGTTGGATTGAATGCTTCAAATTCGTAAGGCTTGTAAACATCTCCTAATTCTTCTTCCAAAGAAGCTACAATTTCTGGCTCTTCTTGAACTTTCGCCCAATCCGTATCGATTTCTTTCTTAATTTCAGCACGAATCGCTTCATCTTCTTCGTCTGATAAAACAGCTGTAGCTTTTAAGTAATTTCTATAATTTTCTACTGGGTCTTTTACTGCCCACATGTCCATCAATTCTTGAGGAACGTATTTCGTACCACTCGCCTCTTCATGTCCACGCATTCTAAACGTTTTGAACTCTAACAACACTGGACGCGGATTTTCAACCATAGAAGCCTTTAATTCCGAAATCAAATGATACACTTCTAATAAATTGTTACCATCAACAACATGGCTTTCCATTCCATATCCAACACCTTTATCAGCTAAGTTCTCACAACGGTATTGCTCAATTGTAGGTGTTGATAATCCGTAACCGTTATTTTCAATCACGAATAAAACCGGTAATTCCCAAACAGCTGCAATATTCAACGCTTCGTGAAAATCACCTTCCGAAGTAGCGCCTTCACCTGTAAATACTGCAGTTACTTTTCCGTTTTTTCTTAATTTATTGGCTAAAGCGATTCCGTCTGCAATCCCTAACTGTGGACCTAAATGCGAAATCATTCCAATAATCTTATATTCTTGTGTCCCAAAATGGAAACTTCTATCACGACCTTTTGTGAATCCGTTTTTCTTACCTTGCCATTGCGAAAACAAACGGTGCAACGGAATTTCTCTTGTAGTAAAAACACCTAAATTACGGTGCATTGGTAAAATATATTCATCTTTATCCAAAACCGAAGTTATCCCCACAGAAATAGCTTCTTGCCCAATTCCAGAGAACCATTTCGAAACTTTTCCTTGACGGATTAGAATCAACATTTTCTCTTCAATTAAGCGTGGTTTTAAGATTTTCTTGTATAAATCAAGTAGTTGCGAATTCGATAAATCTTTTCTTTCAAAGTTCATGATACTGAAACAATTAAATTTTGCTCAAAAGTAATAAAAATAACATTTTGAAAGCGAATTGTTATAAAAAAAGATGAGACAAATTTCAAGGTCAAGAACAAAGTCAAGAACAAGTTCAAGTTCAAATTAAAAGTCAATTCCAAATCTCCCCATCACCCATTACCCATCACCCATTACCCATCACCCATTACCCATCACCCATCACCCATCACCCATCACCTATCACCCATCACCCATCATCGATTGTTAACAACTTTCCACTTTCACAATTAAAATAAATAATTACCTTTGTATTTACTTGGGTTAAAGCCCATTTGATTTATTAACAATAAAGTTTAAGTATGCAACAAATTCCTAGTGTTGACTTACGTGATTTCCTGTCGGATGATCCGGCACGTAAACAAAAATTTGTAAATGAAATCGGAAAAGCCTACGAAGAAATCGGCTTCGTAGCATTAAAAGGTCATTTTTTAGATGACAAACTTGTAGAGGATTTATATTCAGAAGTACGAAACTTCTTTAATCTTCCTCTTGAAACCAAAGCTAAATACGAAATCCCAGGCATTGGCGGACAACGTGGTTATGTTTCTTTCGGTAAAGAACACGCTAAAGGTCGCTCTGCTGGAGATTTGAAAGAGTTTTGGCATTTTGGACAATACGTTAGCGAAGGTTCAAAATGGGCTGGCGAATATCCAGACAACGTGGAAGTAACGGAATTACCTAAATTCAATGAAGTAGGTAAAGAAGCGTACCAAATGTTAGAAAAAACAGGGGTTTATGTGTTAAGAGCTTTAGCACTTTACATCGGATTAGATGAATTCTACTTTGACAAATACATCAAAGACGGAAACAGTATTTTACGCCCAATCCACTATCCACCTATTACTGACGAGCCTAAAGACGGAGCCGTTCGTGCAGCAGCACATGGTGACATCAACTTGATTACCTTATTAATGGGCGCTCAAGGTAAAGGTTTACAAGTACAAAATCACAACGGCGAATGGATTGATGCCATGGCACAACCAGACGAATTAATGATTAACGTTGGAGATATGTTATCAAGACACACCAACAACAAGTTGAAGTCAACGATTCACCAAGTGGTAAATCCACCAAGAGAATTGTGGGGTTCTTCTCGTTATTCAATCCCTTTCTTCATGCACCCAGTAAGCGATATGAGTTTAAATTGTTTACCAGAATGTATCGATGAAAATAATCCAAAATTATATGAAGACATCACCGCTGGTGAATTCTTACATGAACGTTTGGTAGAATTAGGATTGATTAAGAAATAAAGGAAATAAAATTCCACCTAATAAAATTCCAAATTCCAAGTAACATTGGGGTTTGGTTTTTTGTTTAAAGATTGAAAATTTACACGCCACAATAGAACGCGGATGAAACGGGTTTTTCGGATTACCGCAGATTAATTTATAAATTATGAGTAGTATTTTACACAAAGAGTTAACAGGCTCAATTTTGAAATTGTTTTATGAAGTATATAATGAGCTAGGACATGGTTTTCTAGAAAAAGTATATCAAAATGCATTGTATACAGAATTAAAAAAAAATGGATTTGAAGTTGAATCTCAAAAGCAAATAAAAGTATATTACAAGAATGTTGAAGTTGGAGAATATTATGCCGATTTAATAGTAAACGATAAAGTAATTTTAGAATTAAAAGCTACTGAATCAATTACTGAAGCTCATGAATTTCAATTACTTAATTATTTAAAAAGCACGAATATTGAAGTAGGACTTCTATTAAACTTTGGAAAAAAACCTGAATTTTGTAGAAAAGTATTTCAAAATTACAGAAAATAAAATCAGCGGTAATCCGTAAAATCAGTATTATCCGCGTTCTAAAAAATTAATTATGAGTGGTTTAGAAGAACAACTAAAGAAACTATTTCCAGATCATCAGCCTTTAGAAGAAGAAAAAGAAGAAATTCTTCCTCATGAATTACATATTCAAAAAGAACCAATGATTTGCAAATATGAGAAGCGTAAAGGAAAGCCAACAACAATAATCTCAGGATATGAAGGCGAAGACGAAGATTTTAAGATCTTAGCAAAAGAAATCAAAAGCAAATTAGCGGTTGGTGGTACTTTTAAAGATGGCGAAATCATCATTCAAGGCGATTATCGTGATAAAATCATGAAACTATTACAAGACAAAGGATTCAAAACAAAACGCGTAGGCGGATAAATTTGTTTCAAGTTTCAAGTTCAAAGTTAAAGAACCTGAAACCTGAAACTTTAAACTAAAAACAAATGATAGCAGCATCAGAATTAATATTAAATCCAGACGGAAGTGTATATCACATCAATTTAAAACCTGGACAAATCGCTAACGATATTATCTTCGTTGGGGATCAAAATCGTGTAGAGAAAATTACAAAACACTTTGATTCCATTGAGTTTACGACTCAAAAGCGTGAATTTAAAACCCAAACTGGAACGTATAAAGGCAAAAGAATCACGGTTATGTCAACTGGAATTGGTCCAGATAACATCGACATTGTAATGAACGAGTTAGACGCTTTGGTAAACGTAGATTTAGCAACCAGAACCGTTAAAAAAGAATTGACTTCTTTAAATATTGTTCGTATCGGAACTTCAGGTTCGTTACAAGCGGATATTCCTTGCGATAGTTTTGTAATGAGTCAGTATGGCTTAGGTTTGGATAACATGCTTCGCTCCTATTTAATTGACGAAATTTCGGAAACCGAAATGGAAGAAGCATTCATCCAGCAAACGAATTGGGACATGAGAAAAGGTCGCCCTTACGTAATTGCAGGAAGTAAAGCATTAGAACAACGTTTAGAAAGCGATAAAATTTTTAAAGGATTCACAGGAACCGCTGGAGGATTTTACGGTCCACAAGGACGTGTAGTGCGTTTAGGAATTCAAGATCCTGAGTTAAATGCTAAAATGGATAGTTTCAATTTCAACGGAACTCGAATGACGAATTTAGAAATGGAAACAGGCGCTATTTATGGTTTAGGAAAACTGTTAGGACACAACTGTTTATCATTAAATGCTATCATCGCTAACCGTGCAACTGGAACTTTCAGTGAAGACCCATATAAAGCTGTAGATGAATTAATTGAATATACTTTAAATAAGTTAGCGGAATAGCTATAACTTCAAAATTCGTTAATCAAAATTCCATATTCCAAGTTCAATGTAGAATATCGAATAACGAATGTTGGATAATGAAATTATAAAATGGATTTAATACTAGAAACACCCAGACTAATCATAAGAGAAATGCGTCACGAAGATGCAAATGCTCTATTTGAAATGGATTGCAATCCTAATGTTCACAAATATCTGTGGCAAAAACCTGTTGTTCATATTGACGAAGTTTATGCTTATATAGATATGGTTAGAAAGCAATACATTGATAACGGAATTGGGCGTTTTGTAGCTATTACTAAAGATACAAATGAATTAATCGGTTGGACAGGAATTAAATTCGTAAACGATCATGTAGAAAACGGAAATACCAATTTTTACGATTACGGCTATCGTTTAAATGAAAAATTTTGGAACAAAGGTTTCGCTACTGAAGCTTCAAAAGCTTGGTTAGACTATGGTTTTAACCAAATGAACATTCAAGAAATGAATGCTTATACTCATGCCGAAAACGGAGCCTCTAATCATGTTTTGCAAAAAGTTGGTTTTAATTTTGTAGAAGATTATCCTGATGAAAATGGCGTAATTTGGAAATGGTGGCTGTTAAAGAAATTAGAGTTTAGAAATCAGAATTTAGAATTATGAAAACTATAAAGATTGCTGGAGTTCCAGAACATTTTAACTTACCTTGGCACATGTGTATCGAAGATGGCGAATTTGAAGCCGTGGGTATCGATTTGCAATGGACAGTTGTTCCAGAAGGAACTGGAAAAATGTGCCAAATGTTGCGTGATAGCGAAACCGATATTGCTGTAATTCTTACCGAAGGTATCATCAAAGATATCGCCGCTGGAAACCCAAGTAAGATTGTGCAAGTTTATGTGCAAAGTCCATTAATTTGGGGAATTCACGTTGCAGCTAATTCAAATTATAAAACACTTTCCGATTTAGAAAATAAAAAAGTAGCCATTTCTCGAATGGGTTCTGGTTCGCATTTGATGAGTATTGTAAACGCTCAAAACCAGAATTGGAATACAGAAAATTTACAATTCGAAATCGTAAATACCATTGATGGCGCCGTTGAAAGTCTGACTTCAGAAAATGCCGATTATTTCATGTGGGAACGTTTTATGACACAACCATTAGTTGATAAAGGAATTTTTAGAAGAGTTGGAGAATGCCCTACTCCTTGGCCTTGTTTTGTGATTGCGGTACGAAATGAAGTTTTAGAAAATCAGCCAAAAGTAATCGACCAAATTTTAGACATCATCAATACCACAACCGAAGAATTCAAAATGATTCCAAGTATTGACAGAACTTTAGCTTCTAAATACAATCAAAAAGTGGAAGCTATTCAAGAATGGTTAAAACTAACACGTTGGTCGCAAAAACAAATGACGGGTCCAACATTAGATAAAATAATGGAACAACTTTTGAAGCTTCAAATTATCGAGAAAAAAGTCCCAAAAGAGTCGATACTTAAATAATTCCGTATTTTTATCGTTTTAAACGAAATGACAATTAAAATCCCAACTATCGCCGAACTCAAAGAAAAGCTTTCTTTACCGAAGCCGTGGGATAATGTTGTCATTTTTTTGTTGAATATCTTAATTGCTATTCCACTTTTTTTAATTGCACATCAAAATTTAATCGATTTAGAATGGGTAATTCATTTAGATAGAATAATCATTTTTATTTTAATTCTTGTAGTTATTCAATTTCTTCTTCGATTGGTAAAAACCATTATCATTCTGATTGTTTTTCTATATTTAGTTGCTTTACTATATGGAACTTTATTTGGAAATTATGGGTTTAATCGGGTATTTGAAGATTATCGTTATATGGTATATTCTATGAGCGAAACACCAAATCCTCAAGACATTATTGTAGCCAAATTGCTTCCTTTTCCTAATAAATCTAAAATCATTAAAGCGGTAGATTTTTCTAATCCGAAAGTTAGAAACTTTGCCTTATATGCAACAACGAAACATTTCAGAGAAATCAAACAAACTGGCGAAACCCGAAGAATGATTCAGTGTTTTGCTGTTTTTAAAGAAATAAAAAACCGTTGGAATTACGTGAACGATCCAAAAGGAAGAGAATATATCGCTTATGCTTCAGAAAGTTTACAACATTTTTCTGGGGATTGTGATGACCACGCTATTTTGATGGCAGCATGTATTAAAGCAATTGGCGGAACACCTAGAATTATTCATACGGGAGGACATTTATACCCTGAAATGTTGATTGGCAATAAGACCGATTTAGAAACCGCCATTTATTTAATTAAAGAGGTTCTTTTTAAACAAGAGAGTCATAATCAACAAATCCATTATCATATTGATGAAAGAGGCCAAATTTGGTTAAATTTAGACTACACTGCCACCTATCCAGGTGGTAAATTCATGAGCGAAGAAATTCTTGGTGAGCTGACTTTTAATTGAAAAATTTTCTATATTTACAAAAATAATATCCCTATTCTATGAAAAAAATAAGCTATTTATTAGTGATATTCCTTTCAATTAATGCTTTTTCGCAAAGTAAATTAACCTCTTCTGATTCAATTTCATCTCCAATATTGTCTAAAAAAAATGAAATTAAAGTTGATATTTTAAATTTAGCAGCTTTTGGCAAATTTGCAATTTCGTATGAATATTTTATTGACAAAGATTTTTCTGTAGGTATAACAGGAATTTTTTTCAACAAAAAAAGTAAAACTGATGATTTTCTTACCGATGATACTCGAACCTTAATCGATTATCAACTTATAGAATATGTACGTTATGCGTTGTCTAAAAGTGCAACTAATTTATATTACATTGAGGGTTTTGTAAATGTTAACGGTGGAGAATATAAAGAATTAACCACTCTTAACAACGGTACAGCAGATTACGTATTAATTACTAGAAACAACTATAATGATATGGCCTTAGGAGGTGCTGTAGGATATAAGTTATATATAAAAGAAAGTTTTGTTTTAGACTTAACGGTTGGAATTGGAAAAAACCTTTTCCAAGAAAATAGTCCGTCAACAGTAACAAGATTAGGAATTAATTTAGGATACCGATTTTAATTAGAACCATCATGAAAAAAGTTTTAAACATAGCTACTCTTTTTATTTGTGTATTTGCACTATCAAGTTGTACCGAAAGTGACGATGAATTTTTTGCTAATACAACCGTAACGTCAAACAACTTAATTGATTTACAAATAACTGGAAATCAAGTTAATGTTTCGTGTTATGTAGCACGACTACTGCCTCAAACCACAAATCCTTTTGATATATATTTGACGAGTAATTCTAGAAAATTATTTTTCAATTATACTTTAGAAAAAAGAAATTCTAGCAATAAATGGGAATTTATTACCCCAAACGATGTTACTTCTATTGCAGGCGAAAACAGTATTGGCGATTATATGTCAGGTATTGCCGTTTTAGATGCACTAGACACAACTTATGAATATGAAACAGAAATTACCCTAACATCAGGACAATATCGTATTACCATAGCCCCTGAAATTGTATCATTAGATGCTCAAAATGCTGTTATAGTAACCATTAAAACAAATGTCATAGGGATTCCTAGTAATAATATGTTAGAATTTACAATAAATTGATTTTTAAATTCAACAAGCGTAAGTTATTTTTTCTGAGATATTATATTCAAAAAATTTAGTTTATATTATACAGGTTTATTACTGTTTAGTAACCTAATTACCATTATAGCATAAATGGCGAAAATATGCAATCATAACCGCTTGCATAAATAATTAATTCTCTGTTATAGTAGCCATAAGTACTATATTTATA
>CAZCIV010000071.1:0-10235 GCA_964498595.1 uncultured Flavobacterium sp. | reverse complement strand
GTATAATATAAGATGTAGGAGTTTTAAATTTGTTAATAGAAGTAGCATTAATTATAAAACCATTAAGTGTTTTAGAAACTTTGCAATGAAATTTATAAGCAATATTTGTATTTGATAGTAAATAATTAACCCAATAATAAATTTTAAAAACAAGAATACATTAACTTAGCATATTGAAAATCAAAGTAATTTAAGTTTATTTGTATAACTTATGTCGCTTTCAGATTTTTTGTAAAGTGGTAACTTTAATGTAGAATTTAAGATCATAAAAATTACAAAAGAATGAAAAATTTAGTAATACTTGGTGCAGGAACTGCCGGAACTATGATGGCAAGTCACCTTAAAAAGAAGTTAAATAAATCAGATTGGTCAATAACAATTGTTGATCAATATAAAACACATTATTACCAACCAGGATTTTTGTTCTTACCTTTTGACACCTATAAACCAGAGGATGTTAAAAAAACAATTGACGAGTTTATTCCTAAAGGGGTAAAATTAGTTAGAGAAAAAATAGATAGAATTGATAAAGATTCTGATACGGTTTTGTTAGAAAATGGAGCGCAATTAAAATATGATATTCTAATTGTTGCTACAGGAACAAAAACCGCACCTGGAGAAGTAGAAGGAATGTTAGGCGATTATTGGTACAAAACAGTTTTTGATTTTTACACTTTTGAAGGCGCTTTAGCATTGAGAGATAAATTGAGAGATTGGAATGGAGGAAAATTAGTTGTTCATATTACCGAAATGCCAATTAAATGCCCAGTTGCTCCATTAGAATTTGCTTTTTTAGCCGATTCGTTTTTTCAGAATAAAGGAATGAGAGACAAAGTTGAAATTACATATGTAACACCACTTTCTGGCGCTTTCACAAAAGACAAATGTTCTACAGCACTAACCTATTTGCTTGAAGAAAAAAATATCAAAATTATTCCAGATTTTGCAATTGAACATGTAGATGGAGAAAATGGAAAAATTGTTGATTATGGTGGCGAAGAAGTTCCTTTTGATTTATTAGTTACAGTTCCAACAAATATGGGTGACGATGTAATTGCTCGCTCTGGTTTTGGAAACGAATTAAATTATGTGCCTACAGATAAACATACTTTACAAACTAAAGTAAAAGAAAACATTTTCGCAATTGGAGATTGTACTGATGTTCCTGCATCTAAAGCCGGTTCAGTTGCACATTTTCAAGCAGAAATTTTAACAGAAAATATTTTGTTATACATAGCAGGAAAAGAACTAAAACCAGATTTTGATGGTCATGCAAATTGTTTCATTGAAACCGGACATGGAAAAGCTCTTTTAATTGATTTTAACTACGAATACGAACCAGTTAGAGGTAAATTCCCTTTTGCAGGAGTTGGGCCTTTAAATTTATTAACAGAATCTCGTTTCAATCACTTTGGAAAATTAGCTTTTAGATGGATTTATTGGAACATGTTGCTTCCAGCCAGAAAATTGCCTTTTATTACACCAAAAATGAGCAAAGCAGGAAAAAATTTTAACTAAAATAAATATAAACATTAAAATAATTTAAAAATGGAAAAAGTATATGCTGGTCATACAGTAAGCGTTGACAAAGAAGGATATTTAACTGATTTATCTCAATGGAATAAAGATATTGCTGTTGAAATTGCTAAAGAAGAAGAAATAGAATTAACAGATAAACATTTTGAAGTATTGTATTATTTACAAGATCAACATAAAAAAGAAGTTGCGTTATCTATTCGTAGTATTGGTAAAAGTGGTGTAGTAGATATTAAACAATTCTATGAATTATTTCCAAAAGGGCCATTGAAAATATCTAGTAAAATGGCTGGAATTCCTAAACCAAAAAGTTGTATTTAAAACCTAAAAATCATGGAAGATAAAAAATATCCCGTTAAAAAAGTTTTATTTATTTGTTCTAAAGCTACATTAGAAAGTGTTTACGCCTGTTTTATTATGGCAAATGGAGCAAGAATGGAAGGTATTGAATCAGAAATATTTTTTACTTTTTTTGGATTAGAAGCAATTCAAAAAAAGAAAATGGATGAATTACACGTTGCAACTGTAGGAAACCCAGGAATGCATATCCCAACAATGATTGGAAGTTTACCAGGAATGGAAGCTTTTGCTACTAAAATGATGAAGGCTAAAATGGAGAAATTAGACATTCCGCCTGTAAGTGAGTTTGTTGAAATAATGGCAGCTTCTGGAGTAAAAATGTGGGCTTGTAAATTAGCAATTGAAATGTTTGAACTTAAAGAAGAAGATTTAATAGATGATTTAAATGGTGTTTTAACTGTTGGCGATTTCTATCAAAGAGCCGAAGGTGAAGGTACTCAAATTATATTTATCTAAAAGTTTTTTACATATAAAAAGGCAATAGTAAATTAAAACTATTGCCTTTTTTGATTTTGTCTAATGGCTATTCTACATTGATTTTTTCTGTTTCTCCACAAATCCATCAGCTTGAAGTTTTAGCAATTCCAATGCGCTTTTCTTTTTGTAGTTGTACAGTTCTTTGTCTTCTTTGATGTCGGCATAGACTTTATCGTAAATTTCGGCATCGGTTTTCTTTTGCAATTCGCTTTGGTAACGGTTTTGCGCCAACATATTTTTGATGCCCATCTCGTTATCTTCTTGTTTAAAATCGTATTCGCTTTTTGACGATAATAACTTGGCAATAATTGGAGAAGTTTCAATCGCTAAAAACAATAGCATAATAAAAAACGATGGCAAGAATGGCAATTTATTCAAGGCGTTAATTCGGGCCATTAAGCCGTCGAAACCTTCTATGATAGGTTGAGTTTCGGTGACTTTTTTATCTAAATCGGCTTGTAAGGTTTTAGCTTTCGCTTCTAAATCGGTAATTTTTGCTTGGTTTGCAGCTTTTAATGTTGCTAAGTCTTGCAATGAAGCATCGTGTTTTTCACGTTTTTCTTTATAAACCGGACCTTTGCCTAACTTTTTAGTTCCGGCAGTTCCTTCAGCTTCGGTAATATAAACTGAGTACAAATCGTTTACTTCTTTCTCTTTTTTAAGAATGTCTGATTTTAAACTATCAATTTGCGCTTTGTTTTTATCTAAATCCGATTGAAAATAATTGGCGACTTGTTTTTTGTTGGCCAACATCATTTCATTTTTTTCTTTTAGTAAAACCGTATTGATTTCTTTTTCAAAGATTTTAATTTCTAAAGGTTTCGAAATTACGATAGCAATAATAATCGCTAAAGCAATTCGAGGAGTTGCCTGAATAAATTCGTCTAGAAAGCTATCTCTTTTTTTAATGGTAGAAACAATAAATCGGTCCAAATTAAAAATAAGCAAACCCCAAACTAATCCGAAAGCTATTGCAATAAAAGGATTGTCGAAAACAGTAAAAAGGGCATAAGAACTTGCTATAAAAGCCATTACGGCTGTGAAGAAAACGGTAGCTCCAATTCCGGCGTATTTGTTTTGCTCGCCATTAGAACAGCCATTAATTATGTCGGAATCTACGCCCGAACATAACATAAAAAAACGTTTTAACATGATGATTGATTTTGATCCACCAAAGGCGGACAGGTTGATGATTGATGATTAGTACAAATTTAACGCCAAAAGTTTCAACTTAGTGTTAATTTGTTGAAAAATAGTTGGTAAAAGAAAAAACCCTCACATTGCTGTAAGGGTTTAAATTATTTAGAGAAGCTGAAATGAGTTCAGCATGACAATTAATATCTATAATATTCTGGTTTGAATGGACCTTGAACTTCAACTCCAATGTAAGCAGCTTGCTCTGGATTTAAAGTTTCTAATTCAACACCTAATTTAGCTAAGTGAAGTGCTGCTACTTTTTCATCTAAATGTTTAGGTAACATATATACTTCGTTTTTGTATGCTGCACTGTTTGTCCATAATTCAATTTGAGCTAACGTTTGGTTAGTAAATGAATTTGACATTACAAAACTTGGGTGACCTGTAGCACAACCTAAATTTACTAAACGACCTTCAGCTAAAATGATAACTTCTTTACCGTTTACGTTGTAAATATCAACTTGAGGTTTAACTTCTTGTTTTGTATCACCATAGTTAGCATTTAACCAAGCCATATCGATTTCGTTATCGAAGTGTCCGATGTTACAAACAATAGTTTTATCTTTCATAGCTTCGAAATGACGACCTACTACGATATCTTTATTTCCAGTTGTAGTAATAACGATATCAGCATTAGCAATAACAGTGTCTAATTTTTTAACTTCGTAACCGTCCATTGCTGCTTGTAAAGCACAAATTGGATCAATTTCAGTAACTGTTACAATAGAACCAGCACCACGGAAAGAAGCAGCAGTTCCTTTTCCTACATCACCATAACCACAAACAACTACTCTTTTTCCTGCTAACATAACGTCAGTAGCTCTACGAACCGCATCAACAGCAGATTCTTTACAACCATATTTGTTGTCAAATTTAGATTTAGTAACGGAGTCATTTACGTTGATAGCTGGCATATATAAAGTTCCTGCTTTCATTCTTTCGTATAAACGGTGAACTCCAGTTGTAGTTTCTTCTGATAAACCTTTAATTCCAGAAACTAATTCTGTATATCTATCAAAAACCATGTTCGTTAAGTCACCACCATCATCTAAGATCATATTTAATGGTTGACGATCTTCTCCAAAGAATAAAGTTTGCTCAATACACCAGTCAAATTCTTCTTCATTCATACCTTTCCATGCATAAACAGGAATTCCAGCAGCAGCAATTGCAGCGGCAGCATGATCTTGAGTAGAGAAAATGTTACAAGAAGACCAAGTTACATCAGCACCTAAAGCAACTAACGTTTCAATCAAAACTGCTGTTTGGATGGTCATGTGTAAACATCCAGCAATACGAGCTCCTTTTAAAGGTTGGCTTGCGCCATATTCTGCTCTTAAAGCCATTAAACCTGGCATTTCAGCTTCTGCTAATTGAATTTCTTTTCTTCCCCATGCTGCTAAAGAAATATCTTTAACTTTGTATGGTACATATGGAATTGTTTTTGTACTCATTATATTTATTAATTTATTTTTAAATTTGAGGGTGCAAAGTTACAACATAAGTTTTTATTTTCTAAATAATGTTTGAAATTTTGTGATTTGTTTATCTTGCTAATTATTTGAACCACAATTAAATATCCGATGCCTTTTTATACATCCATACAAATTAATGCAACTACAACCGCATACTTTTGGCACATCACAGAAGATGTAACTTCATTATTTAGAGCGGTTTCGCTAAAAGATACTTCATTATTTAGATTAGAGGGGATGAAATCTAAAGAACATCAAAAGGGTTTTTTAGCCGTTAGAATGTTGTTGCAACATATTGGATATAATGATTATGATTTAACATATACTGAAACAGGAAAACCAATTTTAAATGATGGTAAAAATATTTCTATTTCGCATTCTAATAAATTTTCTTGCATTTGTATAAGTAATCAACTAATGGGTATTGATATTGAAATTCTAAAAGAGAAAACCTTGAAAATTGCCCCTCGTTTTTTAGAAATGAAGCATCTTGAAAATCTTTCGGAAGTTGAAAAAATAATGAAGGCAACTATTATTTGGGGTGTTAAAGAATCGATATTTAAAATTAAAAATGAAGTAGGAATTAGTTTTCCTGAACATATTTTTGAAGACGAATTTTGTTTATCTGACAAGAAATGTTCGGCAGAATTGCATTTTAATAACACTATTGAAAAATTTAATTTTCATTTTTATAAAGTAGAAGATTATATCTTTGTGTGTGTGTTCCCAAATAACTAAAATGCAAAATCTCTTATCAAATATACTTCAAGCTAAAAAAGATAATAGAAAACTATTGGCTATTCTTATCGATCCAGAAAAAGTTACGATAGAAAAAGTTCAAGTTTTGTCTGATAAAATTAAAGCTTCATCTGCAACTCATATCTTTGTAGGTGGAAGCACTTTTAGCGGAACGCATTTAGATGAGTTGATTGCATTATTAAAAAAAGAAACACAATTACCTATTTTAATTTTTCCTGGACATCCATCACAAATTTCCAATGAAGCCGACGGGATTTTATTCCTAAGCTTACTTTCAGGTAGAAATCCAGAATACTTAATTGAACATCATATTAATTCGGTGGAAGCTTTGGAAAAATCAAATTTGGAAATTATCCCAACAGGTTATTTGCTTATCGATGGAGGTAAAGAAACGGCTGTGCAACGCGTTAGTCAAACCCAGCCTATTGAAAATAACAATATCGAATTAGCTTATAAAACAGCAAAAGCAGGCGAATTTTTAGGAAAAAAAATAATTTATTTAGAAGCGGGAAGTGGCGCCAACCAACACGTTTCGTTAGAAATGATTCGTTTTGTATCGCAAAATATTCATATTCCATTGATTGTGGGCGGAGGCATTCGTTCTATGAAAACCATTCAACAAGTGTATGAAGCTGGTGCTGATTTAATAGTTATTGGAACTGCTTTTGAAAACGATAGTAATTTCTTTGCATTATGATAGAATTTTTATTTAATCAATACAAAGAATATCCTAACTATCTTGTTGTTTTAGAATTAATTGCAGTATTTTTCGGTATTATCAGTGTTTTATTTGCTCGAAAAAACAATATTTTGGTTTACCCAACGGGATTGGTTAGCACAATTCTTTATGTTTATATTTTATTTAAATTTGAATTATTTGGCGATTTAATCATCAATTTTTATTATTCAATAATGAGTGTCTTGGGTTGGTATTTATGGTCCAAAACAAAAAATGGTGAAGATGAATTTCCAATTTCTACTATTAATCGTAAAGAATGTATTATTTCTACGTTAATTTTTATAATTACCTTAACATGTGTTGCATTTGTTTATCATTTTTTTGATAAATTTACCCATTGGACAGCTTATGTAGATGCATTTACCACAGGTTTATTCTTTGTTGGTATGTGGCTCATGGCTAAAAGAAAAATTGAAAACTGGATTTTATGGATTATTGCTGATGTAGTTTCCGTTCCTTTATATTTTTATAAAGGCTTAACTTTTTCAAGTTTTCAATTTTTAGTATTTACAATTATTGCTATTTTAGGCTACAAAGAATGGGAAAGATTTTTACAGAAGACGATTTAATATACATACAAAATAGAGGAAACTCAATAGATAAAATTCAACAACAGTTGGATTTTTTTATCCAAGGAATTCCCAAAATTAACCTAGTTCGCTCAGCTAAAGTGGGAGATGGTATTTGGCAATTTTCAGAAGAGGAAACGATTGATTTTGTTTCATACTTTGATAAACATAAGGCGAATTATTC
The DNA here is from genome assembly GCA_964498595.1 of uncultured Flavobacterium sp. Classification (GTDB taxonomy): domain Bacteria; phylum Bacteroidota; class Bacteroidia; order Flavobacteriales; family Flavobacteriaceae; genus Flavobacterium. The sequence continues at coordinate 2,939 of CAZCIV010000071.1, read as the reverse complement.
TATTGAAAAGTTTGTACCTGCTTCGGGCGCGGCTACTCGTATGTTCAAATTTTTGAATGAGTTTTTGAACGATTTTGATGCCGAAAACGATACCATCAACAGTTACATCAACAAACGAAATGCTAAAGATATTTCGATTTTTATTTTTGGATTAAAAAACTTTCCTTTTTACAGAGAATTGAAAGAAAAAACCATTCAATTGTATCCAAATTACTATACTTTTTCAAGTGATGCAAAATATCACGCATTAATAAAAACATTGTTAAGCAAAGAAGGGTTAGATTTTGCTAACAAACCAAAAGGTATTTTGCCTTTTCATGTGAGAGATGAGAAAATCATTACTCCAATTGAAGAAAATATTTTTGAAGCCGATTTTTTCAAGAAAGAAAATCAAAAAACAAAAATTCATTTTACTATAACGGAAGAATTTCAACCCGATTTTGAGAAGATTACCAATCAATTTTCAGATTGCGAAATCAGTTTTTCCTATCAAAATCAATCCACAGATACCTTAGCGGTTAATGAAGATAACACACCTTTTCGAATTGAAGGTAACAAATTGTTCTTTAGACCCGGAGGGCATGGCGCTTTGATTGATAATTTGAATGCGTTACAATCGGATATAATTTACATTAAAAATATTGATAACGTTTCTCAAAACCATAGAAGAGTAATTGAAACGAATAAGAAGTTATTAGGTGGTGTTTTATTTTTTGTTCAGTACAAAATTTTCAATTATTTAAAATTGCTTTCAAACGGAAGTGTAACTAAAGAACAAATTAACGAAATCAGAGATTTTACTGAAAATAAAACAGCTTTTCCATTGCCAGAAGAATTTAATTTTTTCCAAACGGAATACAAAATTGAGTATTTAATTAAAGTCTTAAATCGACCAATTCGTGTTTGCGGAATGGTAAAAAATGAAGGGGAACCTGGTGGTGGACCATTTTGGGTACAAGATGATAAAGGAAGATTAACGCTTCAAATTGTAGAATCGTCTCAAATAGATTTAAACAATAAATCACAAAAAAGTATTGCTAAAGGAGCTACGCATTTTAATCCAGTTGATATTGTTTGTGGTGTAAAAAACTTCAAGGGCGAAAAGTTTGATTTAAACCAATTCATAGATCCAAAAGCCGCTTTTATTACCGAAAAAACAAAAAACGGCAAATCGATAAAAGCCTTTGAACTTCCTGGATTATGGAATGGCGCTATGGCAAAATGGACCACTGTTTTTGTTGAGGTTCCGTTAGAAACTTTCAATCCAGTTAAAACTGTAAATGATTTATTAAAATCTTCACACCAACCTGATAATGGATAAATCAATAATCGCATCTGAGTTTTCATTTAAAGCGGTAAGAAGTAGCGGTGCAGGAGGACAAAATGTAAATAAAGTTTCTTCTAAAGTAGTGTTGACATTCGATTTAGTCAACTCAAAAGGATTGACCGATGATGAAAAAACTTTGTTGCAAACCAAAATCGCAACTAAATTAACGCAAGACGGAATCCTAATTTTAAACAGCGAAGAAGATAGAAGTCAACTTAAAAACAAAGAAAAAGTCATAAAGAAATGTTTTAGGTTGCTTGAAAATGCTTTGGTTGTTCCAAAAGAAAGAAAGGAAACAAAAATTCCAAGAGCGGTAAAAGAAAAACGCCTGAATGCTAAAAAAGTAATGAGTGTTTTAAAACAAAACAGAAAAAAACCAAATTTTTAAAAGTTCAAGAGCAAGTTCAAAATCAATATAAAAAAGGTTGAAATTGAAATTGTTCTTGTAATTGTCATTGATATTGCCTTATCTTTGCCCCGTCTCAAAGGGGTGCTCTAAATAACGAGCTGAGATCATACCCATAGAACCTAGAACAGATAATGCTGTTTAGGGAATTGACAAAAGTAAATGTGCACGTTTACTAGCGTCAAAGAGTATCAAAATTAATTTTAACCAAGGAATAATTGCCCCTTTTATTCGTATTTATTTTACGAATGAAAACTTTATTCAAAAAAAATGGCTTATTGCCAAAAACAAAAAGTCGCTATTTTAGTTGTCTTTTACCCTTTATCTTTTGCCTTTTACCTTTTGCCTCTTTCTCCCAAGAAACCAAGAAAGACACTACAAAAGTTACCGAACTTAAAGAAGTAACCGTTTCGTCTGTTAGAGCAAAAGACAAAAATCCAATTACGTACACGAATGTTTCTAAGGAAGAAATTGCACCACGAAATTTGGGTCAAGATGTGCCGGTTTTGTTGCAATATTTGCCTTCTGTGGTAAGTACAACCGATGCCGGAAATGGTGTAGGTTATACGTATATGAGAGTTCGTGGCTCCGATGGTTCTCGAATTAACGTTACCTTAAACGGAGTTCCTTTTAATGATAGCGAAAGTCAAGGAACGTTCTTTGTGAATTTGCCTGATTTTGCTTCGTCTTTGGAAAGTGTACAGTTGCAACGTGGAGTAGGAACTTCAACGAATGGAGCTGGTGCTTTTGGTGCAAGTTTAAACATGGCAACAAAATCCTATCAAGAAAAAGCGTATGCCGAAATTTCTAATTCTTACGGAAGTTTTAATACGAGAAAACATACTTTGTCTTTTGGAACTGGATTACACAACAATTTTGAATTGAACGGACGCATTTCCAACATTGCTTCGGATGGATTTATCGACAGAGCTACTTCTAATATGTTTGGTTATTTTTTTAATGCCAATTATATTAAAGAGTCAACTTTAATAAAGCTATTAGCTTTTGGAGGAAAAGAAAAAACGTATCAAGCTTGGTACGGTACCGAGGATTTAAACGGAAGTAGAACCTTCAATCCTGCCGGAATGTATTTTGATGAATTCGGCAACATGAAATTCTACAATAATGAAACCGATAATTATTGGCAAAACCATTTTCAATTGCATTGGACAGAAAAATGGTCGGATAAATGGATTTCAAATGCAG
>CAZCIV010000070.1:0-10287 GCA_964498595.1 uncultured Flavobacterium sp. | reverse complement strand
GTTGGACTTTTTAAAACAGGAAGAATTTTACTGATTTCTGAAATTTTATCATTGGGAACATTCATCAAAATATATTTCGATTTTCTCGAACGCAAAACCGCTTGAATTCGGAATTGAAGTTTGGATAAAACTTGTTTGGCTTCTTCCGAAATTTGAGGAGAAACCGCTAAAACCGATTCGCTTTTTAGAATGATTTCTACTTCTTTTAAACCGTTTTTAAATAAAGTGCTTCCGCTGGAAACGATATCCACAATCGCATCGGAAAGTCCGATGTTTGGTGCAATTTCAACCGAACCAGAGATTTGGTGAATGTCTACAGTAATTCCTTTCGAAGAAAAGTAATCCACCACAGTTTTTGGATACGAAGTTGCAACTCGTAATCCATTTAAATCTTGAATCGAATTGTAGTTGAAACTTTTTGGAACCGCTACTGATACTTTGCATTTGGAGAAACCTAATTTCTCAGCAATTTGAATGTTTTGTCCTTTTTCAACCAATAAATTATCCCCTACGATAGCAATATCTACCACTCCATCAATCAAATATTGTGGAATATCTGAATTTCGTAAATAGTACACTTCAAGAGGAAAATTGGAAGCGGTAACTTTGAGTTGGTCATTACCATTATACACTGAAATTCCGCAATCTTTTAAGATTTGGATACTTTCATCGTGTAACCGACCTGATTTTTGAATCGCAATTTTTAACGTGTTCATTTTAAATTTAATTTGATTTAAAATGAGTACACCAAGAAGATTTTGAAAATGCTAAACAATAAAAAACCCGCCTGATGTACTCAAAAGGGTTTCTGATTTATATGATTTAATTACATACCATCATTACTTCGCTTGAGCGGAGGTATGATGATGATGATGTAATTGATTTAAAAACATAATTTCTGTTATTATTTAACGTTGTAAAGTTAACAACTAATTTTTCGAATAAACAAAATGTTTTTGAAATTTTATAATTTGTTTAGTGATCATCGTCGTGAGATTCTTGTTCGCTATTTGTCTCCGAAGCATTACGCACATTAGCATTAGCACGAATTTCAGTATGACGAATTTCGCCACCAGTTGTTCCGGTTTGTTTGCCTAAAAATACACCCACAACAGCAATAATTACTGCCAAATATGAAATTAAATTGGCTTTTGCATGATTTTTTATATTCATATACAAACCAATTAATGAAACTAATCCAAGAGCATATAAAACAATAGCTAATTTTTCAGCCATTTCCTCATGTTCATGAATGATTTGATCGGTTACTGAAGGTAAATTTTCAGCAATTTCCTCAGCGCCTTCTCCAGTTGCCATACTAACTGCACCAAAAATTGCAGCAACAATAAAAAGTACGTATCCAACATTTTTTATTGCATTATTTTTAAAAAAAATACCTGCAACTAAAACTCCTAATCCAAAAATTGTCCCAATAATTGGAAAATGGTTAACCACCATGTGTAAATGTGCGTCGTTCATAATTTTTGTTTTTAATTGGTTAAATCGAAAACTCCTTTTGTTAATAATTTAGAGTTTTCATTAATATTTTTGTTAGGTAAAATCTCAACATATTGTTCTGACTTTTCTCCAATATTGACAAGTGTTTTCTTGAAAATATAGTCACCATTAGTTGTATTTTTTTGTAATAAAAGTACGAAATTTTTGTTCTCTTCTGTAATTAAAGCATCAATTGGAATACCAAAGCCTTTTTTAGAGTCGATAATAATATTGGCTTCTACAAACATTCCTGATAATAATTTTGATTTATCAGCAGGATTCAAAACACCAAAAACCGAAATTGTTCTGTCTTTATTTTCAATTGATTTCCCAACCAATTGTACTTTTGATAAAAAGATATCTTTACTAGCTTCTGGAATAGTGAAATTAATGTCTTGACCCGCTTTTACTTTCAAAATGTCTTTTTCAAAAATGCTCAAGTTTAAATGCAGATAATTAGTATCAACAATTTCCATAATAACATCGGATGGCGACATAAACATTCCCACATTAGCATTTAAAACCGTTACATCACCCGAAATTGGGGCAGCTAACGTAATTACAGATGTAAAATTTCCTTTCTCAACATTAGCTGGATTGATATTTAATAACAGTAATTTTTCGCGAAGCCCTTGATACATTCCTTTTGCTTGACGGTAATCGCTTTCAGCTTTTAAATAATTCTTTTGTGACGTAATTTTTTCGTTATATAAGGTTTTCTGACGCTCAAATTCTGATTTTAAATAATTAATTTGTTCCGCCACTTCAACATAATCTTTTTGGATATCAAGATAATCCGTATTTTCTAATGTTAGTAATACCTGACCTTTAGTTACTTTATCTCCTACTAATAATTTTGTATTTTTTACATAACCGCCAATAAAAGGAGTGATTTTAGCTTTATACTGAGGCGGTACATCAATTTTTCCAGAAGATTTGATAGTTACATTGAAATCTTGTGAAGCAAGCGTGCCCAACTCCATTTGTGTAGATTGAAACTGTTCACTAGTTACTGTTATTAATCCATATTCTTTTTGTGGCTCCTCTACTACTTCGTTTTTACAAGAAGTTATTAAAGCAAATAAGGCGATTAATTTGAATATATTTTTCATTTTTATGGATATTAAAAATTAATGTATTGTAAATCTAATTTTGTTTTATTGTATTGAATAACAGCATCTAAGTATTCCACTTGGATAGTAGTTGCATTCTCCAAACTTAAGATATATTGAAAAAAGTCAATTTCTCCGTGTTTGTAACTATTGTTAGCTACTTTAATGATTTCATCCGATACTTTTTTACCGTATTGGTTATAATAGTCAATTGCTTGTTGAAACTGGATTAACTCATTATTCTTTTGATTGATATACGCCTCAATTTTAGTTTCTTCGTTTTGCTTTTGTTGTTCCCAAGCTTGCGTTTCTAATTTGGCTACTTTCGATTTTGCTATATTTCCATTAAACAATATCGGAATCGATAATCCAACTTGAAAACCATATAAAGATTGAGATAAACCGGTGTTATTCCCTTGAAAATACTCTAAATTAATATCAGGTAACCAATTTTGTTTTTGCAAACTCTCATTAGCTTTATATTTTTTTGTAAATGTTTCTAAATAAGATGTATATAAATCTTTACTTGAATCATTATTCAAAGTGCTTAAAGGTTTAATTTCTAAAGATTTTACATCAACTTTAGTATCGAATTGTACTAATGCTTGTAGCAATTCCAACTGAGCCACTTTTGCTTTATCAATTTGAGACAACTTGGTTCTAATCTGTCTAAACTTGGCTTCTGCCGTGATTTTTTCTAGATAATTAGTTTCTCCCAATTCAAATCTTCTATTGCTAGCTTTAGAGAAATTTTGGTACAAACTATCTAAATATCGGTATAATTTTTCTTGATGATTTAAATACACCACCTCATAATACACTTTAGAAATTTCAAGCGTTAGTTTGTTTTTTTGTATTTCAAAACCCGCTTGTTCCTTTTCATATTCCGCCATGTAAACTTTTCTTTGAGCTCCATAAACAGTTGGAAATGAAAAAGTTTGTTGGGCTCCAAAAACTTTTAAGGGTAAATTGTTAACCGCTAAATTGTTTTCGTCATAGTTATAATATACATTCGTTTTGTTAAAATCGTAGGCCAATTTGGTAGCTTGTTTTGCTTTATCTACTTGTAGTTGACCTGATTTAATACTTCTATTATTTTGTAAAGCTCCAGCCACCAAACTATCTAATTCGGTATTGTTTTCTTGACCGTATGATAAAGTAGTACCAAAGAATAGAATAATAATATGTGTTGTTAGTTTAATATTTTTGAATTTTAATTTTTTCTCCTCTTTTTCATCATAAATTTTAAACAAAATAGGAAGAACAATCAAGGTTAAAAGAGTGGCTGTAATTAAACCACCAATTACAACAGTGGCTAAAGGTCTTTGTACTTCGGCACCTGCACCAGACGAAATTGCCATTGGTAGAAACCCTAATGCTGCAGCTGCGGCTGTTAATAAAACAGGTCGAAGTCTATCGGTAGTTCCTTTTAAGATAAGTTCGTTCATATCGGTAAATTTTCCACTATGTTTTAATTCTTTAAAATGTTCGATTAATACAATTCCATTTAAAACCGCGATACCAAAAAGAGCAATAAAACCTACTCCAGCTGAAATACTAAACGGTAAATCGCGCAACCAAAGAAACAAAACACCTCCTACAGCCGATAATGGAATGGCTGTATAGACCATCAAAGCTTCTTTAATAGAACCAAATGCAAAATGCAACATGATGAAAATTAAGAACAAAGCAATAGGAACGGCTATCATTAAACGTGCTTTAGCACTTTCTAAATTTTCAAATTGTCCTCCATAAGTAACTCGATATCCTGGAGGTAAATCGATTTTAGAATTGATGATTTTTTTTACATCGTCTACCACACTTTGTAAATCTCTGTTTCTAACGTTAATTCCCACAACGATTCTTCTGTTGGTATTATCACGAGATATTTTTGCTGGTCCTTCGGTATAGCTGATATTGGCTAATTCACGTAATGGAATTTGTTCACCATTAGGAATTGGGACATATAAATTTCGTAAATCTTCAATATCTTTTCTATTCGTTTGATTTAAGCGAATGACCATATCGAAGCGTTTTTCACCTTCAAAAACATTTCCCGCAACTTTACCTGCAAAACCTAAAGCAATAATTTCGTTTAAATCAGAAATGTTTAAACCATAACGAGCAATTTTACTACGGTCGTATTGCACAAACATTTGAGGTAAACCTTCTGTTTTTTCAATAATAATATCGGAAGCACCTTCAACATTACGAATGGCTTTCTCAATTTCATGCGCCTTTTTAGCTAAAATATCCAAATCTTCTCCAAAAACTTTAATTGCAACATCTGATCTTGAACCCGAAATCAATTCATTGAAACGCATTTCGATAGGTTGGGTAAACTCTATTTCCATATTTGGAATTTGTTTTTCAATTGCCGCTTTGATTTTATCAGCCAATTCATCTTTAGAATGAGCTGAAACCCATTCTGATTTTGGTTTCAATTTTACAATAACATCGCTTTCTTCCATACTCATTGGATCAGTAGGAACTTCAGCAGCTCCAATTCTACTGACCACTTGTTCTACTTCAGGGAAATTTTTTAAAATTGTTTTTTCAATTTTAGTTGTGGTTTCTATGGTTTTACTTAATGAAGTTCCTGTTTTGAGAACGGGCTGGATAACGAAATCACCTTCATCTAACTGAGGAATAAATTCACCACCCATAGTTGAAAACAAAGCCACAGCGATAATCAAAATAGCAACCGCACCTGATAATACTTTTTTAGTGTTTTGTAACGCCCATTTAATAACTGGTAAATACCAAGAATTCAGCTTGTTAATTAATCGATTTGAAAACGAATTTGGATTTTCTTCTTGTGGTTTTAAAAACAATGAAGCTGCCACTGGAACATAAGTAAAGCAAAAAAGCATAGCGCCTAATAAAGCAAAACTGAATGTCATTGCCATAGGTTTGAACATTTTACCTTCTACTCCTGAAAGCGATAAAATTGGGATAAATACTATAAGAATAATCAACTGACCAAAAACAGCAGAGTTCATCATTTTTGAAGCACTCTTATATGTAATTTGATCAATTTCTTCCTGACGATCTTTTTTGCTTAAACCTACCAAATGCGATGATTTGCTAACAATTTGAAAGGCAATAAATTCCACAATAATTACAGCCCCATCAATGATAATTCCAAAATCGATAGCTCCTAAACTCATTAAGTTGGCATCAATTTTAAAGATATTCATAAAAGTAATGGCAAAAAGCAAACATAACGGAATTACAGAGGCCACCACTAATCCTGAACGCCAGTTTCCAAGTAAAACTACCACCACAAAAATTACGATTAAACAACCTAAAATTAGGTTTTCTGCTACTGTAAAAGTTGTTTTTCCTACAAGTTCACTACGTTCTAGGAAACCATTTATGTAAACACCATCGGGTAAGGATTTTTCAATTTCGGCAATTCTGTGTTTTACATCATCAATAACTTGTTTGGAATTGGCATCTTTTAGCATCATTACTTGCCCTAACACCTTTTCTCCTTCTCCATTTCCAGTGATAGCACCAAAACGATTGGCATGACCAAATTGAACTTGTGCAACATCTTTGATGTAAATTGGAGTACCAAAATCATTTTTTACCACAATATTTTGGATATCTTCAATAGAATTTACTTTTCCTTCTCCGCGAATAAAATAACTTTCATTGGTTTTTTCTATATACGAACCTCCAGCAATACTATTATTTTTCTCTAATGCATTGAAAACATCAGTAGTAGTAATATTCATTGCTTTCAAACTTGAAGGATGCAAAGCAATTTCATATTGTTTTAAAAAGCCACCCCAAGTATTAATTTCAACCACACCTTTGATTCCAGACAACTGACGTTTAACAATCCAATCTTGAATAGTTCTTAAATCGGTTACGGTATATTGGTTTTTAAATTCGGGCTTAACTTCTAAAGTATATTGATAAATTTCTCCCAATCCTGTAGTGATAGGTCCCATTTCTGGAGTTCCAAATCCTTGAGGAATTTTTTCAGAAGCCGTTTTGATTTTTTCGGCTATTAACTGACGGGGTAAATACGTACCTATCTCGTCTTCAAAAACAATAGTTACTACTGATAATCCAAACTTTGAAATGGAACGTATTTCTTTTACACTTGGCAAGTTGGCCATTTCAATTTCAACAGGATACGTAATATATTGTTCGATATCTTGAGTTGATAAATTTCGAGAAGTAGTAATTACTTGCACCTGATTATTTGTTACATCAGGAACAGCTCCAATTGAAATTTGAAATACGGAGAATAATCCAAATCCGAAAACCCCCAAAGTAAACAATAAAACAATTAGCTTGTTTCTTAAACTAAAAGCAATAATTTTTTCTAACATTTTAGTATTTTATAATAATTAATAAAAAGTATCTGAAACGATACAAACAATTGATTTCAATGGAAATCAATCACATCAAAATGTTAGGAAATCTTGGGAGGTAACCAAATAGCAGCTATACTATTGGATTGAAAAGATTCATTATATAAAAACAATTTGGAGTTTGAAACCAAAGTTTTTACAGGTGAAATTTGATAATTAAAATGAGAAAACACAAACAAAGAACTACTTGAGGTATCAAATGTTTTGAAAGGTAAATCTTGATGCTCTAAATTGTTCTCTGCATTTTTAGAATAATGTAAAACGAGATAATCAATAAAAGAAATGGATTTTGAAGTACAATCGTTTTTATGATCAATATAGTGTTCTATTAAATTAGGAACTTTTACTAATTGCCCAATCGATGTGTTAGCACACAAAAAAATTGCAAGTAAAAATATAGTAAAATACTTTTTCATTATAATTTTATAAGTTCTTAAAATTACTAAAAACCACAATACAAATATAACGATAGTTTATAAGAATTAACTTAAGAACTACTTAAGGTTTACTTCAGAAAATCTTAATATAAATGTGGTTCCTTTATTGATTTCACTAGTTAGAGTAATTTCAATTTTCAGTAAATCACATAATCTTTTAACAATAGATAATCCTAAACCAGTACCCTTAATTTCTGAATGATTAACTAAATCAGATCTAAAAAAAGAAGTAAAAATCTTATCAATATCTGTAGCAGCAATCCCCATCCCTTTATCTGACAAAGAAAACAAAATTGAATTGTTATCTTCAAAAAGTTTTATATTGAGGTCTGTTTCTGTATTAGAATATTTTATAGCATTAGATATCAAATTACTAAAAATAATTGAAATTAAATAATTATCAGAATTGATGTAATAATCATCATTAAATGATGTTATAACTGTGATTTTTTTTTGATCAATTTTATCTGAGAATCGGATAAGATTATCTAAAATAAGAGCATTTAAATAAATTGTTTCTTTTTTTATATTTTGTTTTTGATTTTCAAATCTAGCTAATAGTAAAAGTTGGTCTACCATATGATTTAATCGATCCACTTCTGAAACACAAAACTGAATTCTATCTTCGTATTCTTGCTGATTTCTTGGTTTTCTAATTAAAACTTCTAATGTTCCTTTAATAACAGCTAGTGGTGTTCTTAACTCATGTGAAGCATCTGAAGTAAACTGCTTTTCACGATCGATTGCATTTTCAACACGATCTAAAAGATGATTAATATTTTCTGATAACACATATAATTCATCTTTATTAAATGGTAATGGAATTCTTGTTTTTAAATTATCTTTAGTAATTTGACTAGATGTTTCTATAATAGTTTGCACAGGTTTGATACTTTTACCCGCAAAAAATCTTGCAATCAAAAACAATAATATCAAAATTAGAGGAAAAGTAATCAGAAGTATATTTTTTAAAATTAAGACAATTTGAAAATCTTCTAATGACATAGCTACAACTAAATACCCAACAATTTTACCTTTATTAATAATAGGTGTTTGAATTTGACGAATGGGAATATTATTTAATTTAGTATCAATGAACTTATTATTTACATTGTTTATGAGCTGAATATTAGAATTTTTAAGATTTGGGGATTTATCTATAATTTCTTTTTGGTTATCATAGAATTCAACAAAAACAGGATTTACACTTATCGAATTATGCTCTCTTGCTCTCCATTGATCAACTTGAATCAAATAGGTGTCATTAGAATCGGTTGAAATATCATTTAAGTGTTTGTTTAATTCTTCTTGAATTTCTTCATTAATATGGTTGTTGACACTATATTTAACAACACTATAGATAAAAACAAAAACTACTGCTATGAGAAATGAACCACTTACAATATAGTTAAAAGCTATTCTATTTTTAAATGAGAATAAAAACATAATTAACGTGAAATAGATTCATAATTAGGTTCTATATGAATTAAAACATGACCTAATTCTATTAATTGATTTCTTAGTGTATCTTTGAGTAAATGAGCAATATCATGGCCTTCTTTAACCGATTTATTACCATCGACCATTACATGTAAATCTACATGGTATTTCATGCCTGCTTTTCTAATAAAACATTTTTCGATGCAAATTACACCAGCAACGGTGTTCGAAATCTTTTTAATTTCTTCTTCCAAATCATGATACAAATGTTCGTCCATTATTTCACCTAATGCAGGTCGGAAAATCTTATAACAATTGTATAATATAAAAACTGAAGCTAACAAAGCAGCCCAATCATCTGCTGCTTCATATCCTTTTCCAAAATACAAAGCAATTGAAATTCCAATGAAAGCTGCTACAGACGTAATAGCATCACTTCTATGATGCCAAGCATCTGCTTTTAAAGAACTACTATTGGTTTCAATACTTTTTCTCATTACGATTTGGAACGAAATCTCTTTCCATAAAATAATTGCACCTAATACAAATAATGTAAAAGGCTTTGGTAAATCATGTGGTGTTTGAATGTTTTGAATACTTTCGTGCGCAATTATTATGGCAGAAGAGATTAAAAAACCTACTACTAAAAACGTTACAAGTGGTTCGGCTCTACCGTGACCATAAGGATGATTTTCATCAGCTGGTTTATTTGAATATTTGATTCCAAAAAGTACTAAAAACGAAGCAAAAACATCTGCAGTAGATTCAATAGCATCGGCAATCAGAGCATAAGAATTTCCAAAATATCCTGTAATACCTTTTATTAAGGCTAATAATGTATTTCCAATGATACTAAAATATGTTGCTTTAATTGCTTTTTCTGTGTTTGGCATGCTAAATTTCGTTTGCGATATACCCTACTCCCCTAATGGTTTTAATTAATTCTTGATCTTTTGATAGGTTTAGTTTTTTACGAATAGCATTCATGAACACATCGATAACTCCTGTATCATATTCAAAATGAATGTCCCAAACGTCTTCAATAATATTGGTTCTTGTACAAACCTGACCTTTATTTTTAATTAAATATTCGAGTAACTCAAATTCTCTTTGTGTCAAAGATACTTCTTTATTATCAACAAAAACCTGAAATTTTGATTTGTCTAAGGTAATATTTCCAAGCTTTAAAATTTTAACTTCATCTTTTGTGCGAAAATGAATTTTTATACGCTCTAATAATTCTTCAAATGAAAACGGTTTCTTTATGTAATCATTCGCTCCTGCTTTTAATCCTTCAATCGTTTCTTGAACTGTATCTTTGGCGGTTAAGAAAATAATAGGCAAATTACTTTTTTGTAATCGAATATTTTTACAAACATCAATTCCTTGCATTTTGGGTAACATCCAATC
>CAZCIV010000069.1:0-10334 GCA_964498595.1 uncultured Flavobacterium sp. | reverse complement strand
GCATCAACAGCTACATCAAATGCTTTACGGATGATTTTTTTGTCTTCATCAGTAAGGGTTTGATAACTAATGCGAAGTAATTCTTTATATTCTTGCGCTATGGCTTTATTTTCGGCTTCTAATTCTAACTCTGTCATAGTTTTTCTTTAACTAACGAAAAGTAAGCTAATTTTTCTAATTGTGCAAATCTAGAAAATAGAAAAAAGAGAAAAGAAGAAAGTCTAAAATCCGCGTTGTCTTTTAGCTTCAAATAGTAGAATAGCGGCTGCAACCGAAACATTCATTGAGTCAATTTCACCTTGCATAGGAATGATAATATTTTTAGTGCTTTCGGTTCGCCATTTTTCTGATAAACCTGTAGCTTCGGTTCCTACAACTAAAGCAGTTGGAGTGGTGTAATTTTGGGTGTGATATTCGGTTGAATCTTGTAATGTAGCTGAGTAAATATTAATGTTGTTTCCTTTTAAGTAAGCAATAACTTCTTCGGTAGTTCCAACGGCTATTTGTCTTGTAAATAAACAACCTACACTTGAACGAACGATATTTGGATTGTATAAATCGCTTTTAGGATTGGCGATAATCACTGCATCAATATTGGCGGCATCAGCTGTTCTTAAAATAGCACCTACGTTTCCTGGTTTTTCCAAAGATTCACCAACTAAAATTAAAGGATTTTTAGATAGTTTTAAATCGGATAAGGCTAAGGATTTGGTTTTGGCAATAGCTAAAATACCTTCAGTTGTATCGCGATACGCTAATTTTTGATAGACTTCTTTTGAGATTTCGATAATCTCGACTTCGCTCGATTTGACAAAGTTTTTTATTTCTCTATCCGAGATGATTTCAGGTAAAAATAGAATGGTTTCCAATTCATAACCACCTTTTAGCGCCAATTCAATTTCGCGTTTTCCTTCAATTAAAAAAGTGCCCGTTTGCTTACGAACTTTTGCTTTTTCCTGCAATTGAACTAACGATTTAATAAACTGATTTTGAACCGAGGTGATTTGTTTCATGAATAAAAATTATAGTGCAAAAGTACAAAAAAGCCTCTCATTTACTGAAAGGCTTTTGGTCTTATTTTTTTTGTAGTTCGAATTTTCCTTTATAACGTTGGTACAATTCGGTGTGATGACTTTCTAAACTGATTTGTCTTCCATCGATAAAAGCGAATGAAATTACATTGGTTTTCATGTCTAAAGCATCGCCTTCAGAAATAAATAAAGTAGCGCTCTTACCTGATTCTAACGTTCCATATTGGTTGTCAATTCCTAAAATCTTAGCGGAATTTCCTGTAATCAATTGTAATGCTTGTTCTTTAGATAATCCCCAAGCTGCACAAGTTCCTGCATAAAATGGTAGGTTTCGGGTTTGCATACGTTCCATATCACCTGCATTTTGTAAACCTACCAAAACTCCAGCATCAACTAATAATTTAGCATTTTTGTAGGGTAGATTTACATCTTCGTCTTCTAATAATGGTAAATCGTGAACTCGTTTTAATAATACGCCAACTTCATTTTCTTTAAGTAAATTAGCTACTTTAAAGGCGTAATATCCACCCACAATTACCATTTTTTTAATGTTGTTTTTCTTTTTGAATAAAACGGCATCAATGATTTCTTTTTCACCATTTGCGTTTACAAACAAGGTTTTTTCACCTGATTGTACTCCTTTCATAGCTTCGTAAGGAATATCTTTTTTAGCATTTTTACTTCCCAAATATGCAAAAGCATTGTCAAAATAGTCTTGAATCGCTTTTACTTGAGGTTCGTAATTTTTGTTCATTTCAATTCCACCTGGTTCTGCCCACCAACCCGCTCTTGAATAACTTCTTGGCCAGTTTAAGTGAATTCCATCATCAGTTTTAATTGAAGCGTCTTCCCAGTTCCAAGCATCTAATTGAACAATTGATGAAGTACCAGCAATTCTTCCACCCCTTGGTGTAATTTGGGCTAATAAAACGCCGTTTGGGCGTGTAGTTTCTACTAATTTTGATTCAGCATTATACGCAATAATACTTCTTACGTGTGGATTGAACTCTCCAATTTCACTTTCGTCATCCGAAGCTCTAACGGCATCAATTTCAACTAAACCTAAAGTTGAATTGGGAGCAATAAATCCTGGGTAAACATGTTTTCCTGAAGCATCAATCACAATATCGTGTTTGGCTGGTTTCATTACTCTTGCATCGCCAATGTTAGCGATTTTTCCATCAATAATCGAAATTAAACTATTTTCAATGACTTGTCCGTTTCCTAAATGCGCTTTAGCACCTAAGATTAATATGGATTTACTTTGTTTTGGCGCTGGCGTTTGTTGGGCAAAGCCTAACAAAGAAATTATACAAAGAATGAATGTTATTTTTTTCATTTATAAATTTTTTAAAATTTTATCAAAATATTCAAAAACTAACTAAGATTTACTCTTAACTTAATTAGTAGGATTGTCCCCTTGAGGGGACTTTAGGGGTGTTTTTAGTCTTTCGATTTCTTTTTCTATAGATAATAAAACAGAAAATAAGTTTTGCTTTACATCAATATCACTAAAACGTAAAAAATGTACTCCTAATTTTTCTAATTCGCCTTGTCTGAATTTATCATATTCATATTTGTAAAGATGGCTGTCACCATCAATTTCAATAGCTAACATTAACTCATGGCAATAAAAATCAACGATATAATCTAACATAGGGACCTGTCTGTGAAATTGAAAATCATAACCTTTCATCTTTATATTTTGCCAAAGAATCACTTCGCTAAGTGTGCTGTTTTTTCTTAGCTCTCTTGCGAAATCTTTCAAATGTGACTTGTATGGAATGATTTTGTTTTTCATGATTTTTACACCCCTAAAGTCCCCTCAAGGGGACAATTGTTCGATTGATTTATTTCCTTTTACTTTTTCATCAGAAATAATCGTTTTGTTAATTGTATTTATAATGAGACTCTTTGCAATATTCTCCTAAAGTATCACAGTGGTAGTGACCGTTTTCTTTTTTCTTAGGTAATTGCGTTTTCATTCCTTTGTTTTTAGCGTCTAACATTAAATTGATTAATTCAGATCTTTCTTTTTGAATCAATGCTAAAGTCTCTTTTTCTTTTTCTAAATTGTAGAAAATGATTCCGTCTACTAACGTTTTTTCTGCTCTTGTGTAAATTGATAATGGACTATCTGACCAAAGAACTACATCAGCATCTTTTCCTACTTTAATACTTCCCACTTTGTTATCCACTTGGAGAATTTTTGCTGGATTTAAGGTTACGAAGTTCCAAGCTTCTTCCTCAGATACATTACCATATTTTACAGTTTTTGCTGCTTCTTGATTTAAACGACGTGACATTTCAGCATCATCTGAATTGATAGATACTTTAACACCTTCGTTCATCATAATCGCTGCATTGTATGGTATGGCATCGTTAACTTCGTATTTATAAGCCCACCAATCCGCGAATGTTGAACCAGCAACTCCGTGAGCTGACATTTTATCAGCTAATTTATATCCTTCCAAAATGTGTGTAAACGTTTGAATTTTGAATCCGTAACGCTCTGCCAATTTCATTAACATGTTTATTTCTGATTGTACGTAAGAGTGACAAGTTATGAAACGTTTCTTAGCTAAAATTTCATTAATTACTTCCATTTCAATATCAAATCTTGGCATTACTTTGTTTTTGCCTTTATCCGATTTGTAAGCATCCCACTCGTTTTTATATTCGATTGCTCTTGTGAAATAGTCTTCATACACTTGTTCTACTCCCATACGAGATTGTGGGAAACGGTTACGAGCAAAATCACCCCAATTCGATTGTTTTACATTTTCTCCTAATGCAAATTTGATGTATTTAGGAGCGTCTTTTACTAACATTTCATCTGGAGAATAACCCCATTTTAATTTGATGAATGCCGCACGACCACCAATAGGATTTGCTGAACCATGTAATAAGTTAGCAGAAGTAACACCACCCGCTAAATTTCTGTAAATATTAATATCATCTGAATTTACCACATCCTCAATAGTAACTTCTGCTGATGAATTTTGACCACCTTCGTTAACTCCATTTGAAATGGCAATATGCGAATGTTCGTCAATGATTCCAGCTGTTAAGTGTTTACCGGTTCCATCGATTACTTTTGCCCCGGTTGAAGGTAAGTTTTTACCAATTTTTGCAATTTTTCCGTTTTGGATTAAAACATCTGTTTCTTTTAAGTTTCCTTCTTTTTCTCCAGTCCAAACGGTTACATTTTTGAAAAGAATTGTTTCTTGTATTGGTTTTTCCGAAGTTCCAAATGAAACATTTGGATAGGTTACGGCATACATTGATGGTACTTTTGGTTCGTCTTTTTTACCGTCTTTCTTTTTATCTTCTTTAACTTCTGTAGCTCTTTTAGTCGCTGTCCAAGTTGTTTCGTTTCCATTTTCTAAAACAGCTTTTCCTTGCATCATGTCTTTGACAAAAGTTCCAGAAAGTCTAACGAAGTTTGCTTTTGTAGTATCTTGATTTTTGATGACTAAATTCACCCAAGGATCGTTGAATTGAATTTTTGTTCCAAAGTTGATACTGTCCTTAACCGCTTTAGCTTCAAATTTTGAAGTTTCGCCTTCGATTTTTAATTCGAATTTGTGATTATCAAATACTAAATCATAAGTTCCTCTAATATCGGTAGGATTAATTTTATCGATAATGTTTCGATTTCCTTGTACCCAGTTTTCTAAGATGTTGCTTTTATCTTCAAAAATATCTCCGGAAACAATGATGAAGTTGGCTAATTTTCCTTTAGAAATAGAACCTACTTTATCAAATTGATTAACCAATTTTGCAGGATTTTCTGTTAATGCTAATAGTGCTTTTTCTTTTGGTAAGCCATAAGTTACCGCTTTTCTTAAGTTGGATAAAAAGGATTTTGTGTCTTTTAAATCTGTAGTAGAAATTACAAAAGGAACATTGTTTTCTGCTAAAATTTTCAAGTTGAAAGGTGCTTGATTCCAGAATTTCATATCGCTCAAACTTACTTGTTGTGCTAAGTAAGGGTCTGAAACATCATAAGCATCAGGGAAATTTAATGGAATAATGAAAGTAGCGCCCGTTTTTTTGATTTCGTTGATACGTTCAAATTCGTTTCCGCTTCCTTTGATTAGGTATTTTACTCCGAATTCATCACCTAATTTATCTGCTCGTAATGCGTTTAATTTATCACCAGCGTTAAAGATTTGCAATAAAGATTTGTTCGCATTGAAGGCTTCTAAAGATAAGTCTTTGTTAGTTGCATTTCCTTGCGCATACCATTTAGCATCATGGAATACTTGACGAATTAACGCCATACTTCCCATTAAAGAAGAAGGATAACTTTGTTTAGTAAATTTACTTCTGCTAAATGTGAAATGTTGTGAAACTTTGTCTTTTAACATTCTATCTGCATTAGAACCAAAATCGTTTAATGTCCATAATAAACCTGTTCCAGCAATTACTCCATCGTTATGATGACTCAATACAGTACCGAAACCAGCTTCTCTTAAACCTCCAGCCGCTTTTGAATCATAATTTAAGTTTTCATAGGCATTGTATTCTGGTTTGATGTGGTCGTTCCAATAATACCCTTCGCGATTGGTATCGTATTGTGGTGTGAAATTTCCATTAGGTCTTGGAGTTGGTTTGTTGATTCCAAATTCACTATACAATTCAATAAAAGATGGATATATAGTTTTACCTGTGGCGTCAATAATATTGGCTCCTTTTGGAATGTTGACAGAAGTGCCTACTTCCACAATTTTGTTTTCTTTGATTAACAGCGTGGCTTTTTCAATTTTTTGCGTAGCTGATACATAAATGGTGGCATTTGTAAACGCAGTGTAGTTTTTAAAACTTTGTTTTACACCATCATTTTTAGGAAAATATTCTTGTGCTTGACTGCTAATTGTAAGCCAGAATACTAACAATAACGATAAGTATCTCATGATTTTTAGTTTTTGTAAAGGCTAAAGATAAAAATTATCTTCAATTTTAATATTGTAAGAAATAGATTTAATAAAATTTAACTTTTGTTAACTAAATTATCTGTTTAAGTATAGGTAACCTGTTAACGGATTTGGGTAATTTGAGTCATTCAAGTAAAGAATGTAATAATAGGTGCCAGAAGGAGCTAATGAACTTCCAATTCCTTCTTCAACATAGCCATTCCAATCAGACTTGTTGTTATTTCCTGTCCATAAAAGTTTACCCCAACGATTGTAAATTAACAATTCAAAATTCACAAAAATATCGCGAAGTCCATCAATAAAAAAGGCATCGTTTGAACCATCACTATTAGGAGAAACAGCATTATAAACTGTTGGTGGACAATTTTCGGTTTGTAATAAAAACGAAGTAATTGAAAAGCATCCGTTATCAATACGGACGAATATTTCTTTTGGAGTAGTAACGGCTTCGTAATTTGAACTATTTAAAATGGGATTGATATTTAGTAAAGCATCATTATAATTTTCATGAAATGAAGTATAATGATTCGGATTTGTTTTAACCATTTCTAAATAGCTTGAAAAATTAAAAAGCCCTTGTGTTAATCCAAGATTACATGATGTTAAAGGATTTAAACTATTAAAGGTTGGTGATACTGTTAATTCAATTTCTATTTGAAATGAGTTATTTGTTTCAATTAATTCAGGTCTAATTCCAGTTCCATTTCCAGTGTCATCAACATTTACAATTAGTGTGAAATTTGAAGGAATAGAGTTAGGAATAGTTAGTGTAATAGTACCATTTTCATGACCTCCAATTGGAATATTACTTTGAGTATAAGTGGTGGCTATGACTTGATTTTCAACATAAAAACTTATCGGAGTATTGGCTTGTAAAACTTCAGTGCTATTTAAATTTGAAACTATATAATCAACAGTAACTTCTCTTGAATTGCAAATTGAAATTGGATTTTCTAAAACAATTGTGGCATCAGGTAATTGACTATTTAGTTTGGTAACAATTGTATTTAACATTACATAATCTTGACCTGATTGAAGTGAAACAGAAGCAGATGTAGTTCCTGGAACAATGTAATTTTCAATAGAATAAACATCTAAATCCATGTTGTATAAGTTTGTAGCGCCTGTTTCTGTATTCGTTCCATTAAAAGCATTAAAACTTGGATTTAAAGAATTGCTCAAAACATTAGTCGTTCCGTTAGCAGAGAAACTCAATTTTTCTTCAAATTGTATCAATCGATCACCCTCCCAAGCTATAAATCCAATTTTAGCTCCGGTATTACTTATCAAATAAAGATTGTCCAATTGAATAGTCATATTATCAATTATTCCAAGTGGACGATTAGGAGATAAAGCTTCTAAACCTTGATAAATATTTAATTGATTCAGTGTTAAATTTGGATTTTCATAAACTACTAAAATTGCCCAGCTAGCAAATTGTGTTGCATTTTCGTAATAAGTGGTAACTAAGTTATTTAAATCAAAATCGGAAAGAGTGTAAACACCATTACCGGTTGATTGAACAAAACTAGTTATATCCTTAAATGCACTAAAGTAAGTAAGATCACTAGAAGTACCCACAACTGTACTCAATATATCGGGTGACATATCAATTCCGTTTAATTTTACATTTGTATCACCGGAACCACTTCCAGCCCAATATAAATAAGCTCTTTCAATTCGATCATTACTTCCAAGATTTAATGTTGCTGAAGATTGAGTATATAAAAATGTAGGATATTGAAATTCGTTTTCATCTGGTCCCATTGTATTTCCAATAAAAGTAAAATCATACCTACCATTAATTTGTGTATATAACGAAATATCCTGACCTTTGACGTAAGTTGGGATTAGTATTTGGACCAGAAAAAGGATAAAAACGATTTTTCTTAACATCTTGGTTTTCTGAAAATATGGTTCCAATTTACTATATTTTTTTTAAAAAATGTAATATTGAAACTTTCTCTGTTAAAAATTTAGTAATTTTCCGCTTTAAAAGTAAATTCTTGAAAAAGTATCACGTACAAAAATATACAACTGAAAATTATGCTGAGTGGCACAAATTTGTAGCCAATGCCAAAAACGCTACTTTTTTATTTCACCGAGATTTTATGGAATATCATCAAGACCGATTTGAAGATTATTCGCTTTTGATTTTTGATGATAATCAAGAATTAATTGCTGTTTTGCCCGCAAATAGAGTAGGAGAAACCCTTTTTTCGCATCAAGGACTAACGTATGGTGGGATTGTACTTCAAGAAAAAACAAAACTTTCCAATTTTATTTCAATTGCAAAATCGGTTTTTGAATATTTGAATGCACAACAATTTCAGAAAATTAATTTTAAAGAAATTCCGCATATTTATACTCAAATTCCTTCAGATGAATTGCAATATTTGATGTTTTTGATGCAAGGAAATTTGGTTCGAAGAGATGTTTTATCGGTTTTAGATTTAAACAATAATTTTACTTTTTCTCGTGATAGAAAAAACGGAATCAAGAGAGGAATTAAAAGTAATTTAGTTGTAAAAGAAGAGTCAAATTTTGCATCTTTTTGGAACGAAATTTTAATACCAAATTTAGCCGAAAAACACCAAGCTAAACCCGTTCATTCCTTAGATGAAATTCAATATTTACATAATAAATTTCCTAAAAATATTCGACAATTTAATGTGTATCAAAATGATACAATTGTTGCTGGAACTACTATTTTTGAAACCGATTTAGTAGCGCATTCACAATATATTTCTGGAAATTCTGACAAAAATGAATTGGGAAGTTTGGATTTTTTACACGATTATTTAATTTCCAATGTTTTTAAAAACAAAAATTATTTCGACTTTGGAATTTCAAATGAAAATCAAGGAAGAAATATAAACGAAGGCTTATTGTACTGGAAAGAAAGTTTTGGAGCTAGAGCCATTTCACAAGATTTTTACGAAGTAGAAATAAAAAATCACACCCTTTTAGATAACGTTTTACTATGATACATTTCCTAAATTTAAAAAAACTAAACCAACCTTTTGAAGCTGCTTTTCAGAAAAAGATGAAGCAATTTTTAGAAGGTGGCTGGTATATTTTAGGTAATGAAGTAAAACAGTTTGAAACAGATTTTGGAGCTCATTGTGGAACGAAACATTGTATCGGTGTTGGTAATGGTTTAGATGCATTGGTTTTAATTTTCAAAGCTTACATTCATTTAGGAAAACTACAAAAAGGCGATGAGGTAATTGTTCCTGCAAATACTTATATCGCTAGTATTTTAGCCGTTTTGCAAGCTGATTTAGTTCCTGTTTTGGTTGAACCTCGATTAGCAACCTACAATCTTAATCCGGAAGAAATTGAAGCTAAAATCACATCGAAAACTAAGGCTATTTTGCCCGTTCATTTATACGGTCAATTGTGCGAAATGATAGCTATAAACGAAATCGCTAAAATGCATAATTTATTGGTTATTGAAGATGCCGCGCAAGCACATGGAAGTCAGTTTTCAGAAAATGAAACAGTAGGAAATTTATCGAATGCTGCAGCGTTTAGTTTTTATCCAGGAAAAAATTTAGGAGCTTTAGGCGATGCAGGTGCTATTACAACGAATGATGATGATTTAGCAGCAGTTTTGTTTTCGATGCGAAATTATGGTTCGAAAGTAAAATACGAAAATGAAATGGTAGGTTTTAATTCGAGATTAGACGAATTACAAGCCGCTTTTTTGAACATCAAACTAAAACAATTGGATGCTGAAAATGAATTCCGTCGAAGTATGGCAAAACGCTATCTTTCGGAAATTAAAAACGATAAAATTGTAATGCCAAGTTGGGATTTGACTCAAAATCACGTATTTCATTTATTTGTCATTCGAACAGCAGACCGATTAGCATTACAAAATTATCTGAAAGAGAACGGAATTGAAACGATGATTCATTATCCAATTCCACCACATAAACAAAAAGCTTTAGCGAATTGGAATACTATGTCGTTTCCTATTACCGAAAAAATTCATAAAGAAGTGTTGAGTATTCCATTGAATTCAACTTTGGCTGATGAAGAAATAGAACATATTATTATAACTTTAAATCGTTATTGATGTCAGAAGAGCATTTGGTTTATAGAAAAATTTTACGAGCAACTACTATTTTTGGTAGTGTTCAAGGAATTACTATAATTTCATCTTTGGTTAAATCAAAAGTTTTGGCAATTTTAATTGGTACAAGTGGTTATGGTATTTATGGAGTTTTAAATACAATTGTAGATTTAATTAAGCAAGTTTCAGGTTTAGGAATTGAAACAAGTAGCGTCAAATTTTTAGCCGAAGTAAATGAAAATTCTAATAAATCAGACTATCATAGAAATAGTTCCTTAATAT
>CAZCIV010000068.1:0-10458 GCA_964498595.1 uncultured Flavobacterium sp. | reverse complement strand
AAATTAGAATTCAAAACTTTGAAAGCCTATAAATATAAACCAATGACCGACTTCACAGAAAACTCAATCCTTCGCGAAATACTAAAAGCCAAAGTAAAATGCAGTATAAACAGTCTGAGAAACCTTCTCCATTCAGACTATTGCGAAATGTATGATCCCTTCGAAGATTACTTCAACAATCTGCCGGTAAATACTGATGAAACCGATTATATAGAACTGCTTGCAGATACCATAACCACCACAAAACAGGATCTTTGGAGAATATGCTTTAAAAAATGGTTTGTTGCGATGGTTGCTTGTGTTATAGATGAAAAACAGGTCAATCAAACAGTAATAGTCTTTTCAGGAAAACAGGGACTTGGTAAAACGACATGGATAGAAAAACTAATGCCCAAATCTTTGAAAGAATACATCTTTTCAGGCACTATAAACCCGAGCAATAAAGATACTTTAATTCACTTGGCAGAATGTATGTTAATCAACTTGGACGAACTAGAAAACCTGAACAGGACAGAAATTGGAAGCCTGAAAGAAATCATCACAAAAACCCATATCAGAATGAGAAAAGCATACGGTCACAACAATGAAAATATGCCAAGACGTGCAAGTTTTGCAGGAAGTGTAAACACTGCCCAATTCTTAAACGACACAACTGGTTCAAGAAGATTTTTATGTTTTGAAGTAGAAAACATAGAATACACCCATAATATTGATATTCACAAAGTTTATGCACAGGCTTTGCAATTATATAAATCAGGTTTCCGCCACTGGTTCAACCAAGAAGAAATCAAAGAAATAAATGCCAATAACGAACAATATCAATTAAGAAGTCCGGAGGAAGAATTGTTGCTGACTTGGTTTAATGTTGCTGACAAAGAAAATGCTAATGCTTTTCTAAACACAACTCAAATAGCCGTTAAATTGGCTGAAAGAGCAAAACTGAATATCACAGATGGAACGGTTCACAAACTTGGAAAAGCACTCAAAAAACACAAGTATTTACGCATCAAAAAAGGCGGATCTTATGTATATGCTTTACTGGAAAAAACCTTCGATGAAGTCGAAATAGAAAACCGTGCAATGCTGTACTCAATTTCAAATAAAGAAACCGAAACTCAAACTAAATTTCGTTTTCAAAATGACAATTAGAATACAGAAGAAATGGTGAAGTTTCCAACTTCACCATTTTTCTTTCAAATCATCGGGTAAGTTGGGTAAGTGTTTTTTTACTAAAAAATTTTTTTATTTTTTTTCTCCGAAAAAAAACCTGCAACATGAGGTAAATCTAAAGCAAACCACCCTTACAACTTCATTTATTTTCATTCAAATCATCGTATTAAATAGTTTTTTTTGTAAAGAAAAATTAAAATTTTTCTTTTACTGAAATTATCTTACCCATCTTACCCACTTTGTTACTTCGTTCCTTTTCTGTAAATTGCATACTTTATTCTATTAACCCAAATTCAAAAATTAAACTATTATATGTCCAAAGAACAAGAAAGAACGGCACTGCATGATACCATTTGGAAAATTGCCAACGATTTGCGTGGTACAGTTGATGGTTGGGATTTTAAATCTTATGTATTGGGAATGCTTTTTTACCGCTTTGTTTCCGAAAATCTTACCGCCTATCTAAATGCCGAAGAACGCAAAGCAGGAAATTCAGATTTTAATTATGCAGACTTATCAGATGCCGAAGCAGAATTTGGTAGAGATGAAACCGTTAAAGAAAAAGGCTTTTATATCCTTCCTTCGGAACTTTTTGAAAACGTCAGAAAGAATGCAAAAAACGATGCGAATCTTAATGAGACGCTGAGCAGGGTTTTTACAAATATTGAGGCTTCTGCTAAAGGTTATGACAGCGAGGATGATGTAAAAGGTCTTTTTGATGACTTGGATGTTAATAGCAACAAGCTTGGTGCTAATGTTACCAAAAGAAACGAGCAGTTGGTAAAAATACTTAATGCGATTGGAGATTTAAAACTTGGGGATTTTCAGGATAATACCATTGATGCTTTTGGCGATGCCTACGAATATTTGATGACCATGTATGCCAGTAATGCAGGGAAATCAGGTGGGGAATTTTTTACGCCGCAGGAAGTATCAGAATTGTTGGCAGAAATTGCGGTATATGGTAAAACCGAAATTAATAAAGTCTATGATCCCGCTTGTGGTTCGGGTTCTTTGCTGTTAAAGTTTGCCAAGGTTTTGGGTAAGGACAAGGTGCGTCACGGCTTTTATGGGCAGGAAAGCAATATCACCACCTATAACCTTTGCCGTATCAATATGTTTCTGCACGATATTAATTATGAGAAATTTAATATTGCGCACGGAGATACGCTTTTAGAACCTAAACATTGGGATGATGAACCATTTGATGCCATAGTTTCCAATCCGCCATATTCCATAAAATGGGATGGTGATGCCAATCCTTTATTAATTAACGATCCTCGTTTTTCTCCTGCTGGAGTTTTGGCTCCAAAGTCTAAGGCAGATTTGGCCTTTACCATGCACATGCTCAGTTGGTTGGCTACTTCTGGAACTGCCGTAATAGTTGAGTTTCCAGGCGTGCTGTATCGTGGTGGTGCAGAGCAGAAAATAAGGCAGTATCTTATTGAAAACAACTTTATTGATTCCGTGATACAGTTACCTGCAGATTTATTTTTTGGGACTTCTATTGCGACCTGTATTTTGGTTTTAAAGAAAAGTAAAGTGGATAATTCTGTTTTATTTATTGATGCTTCTGCCGAGTTTTTACGAGGAAGTGCAAAAAATAAGTTAACGGAAAACAACCGTAAAAAAATCCTTGATGCCTTTGCAGCAAGAAAAGACATAGCCCACTTCTGTAAATTGGTGACTAATGATGAGATTGCAGAAAACGGTTTTAATATAGCCGTAAGCAGTTTTGTAGAACAGGAAAACACAAAGGAAGAAACTGACATTAAAGCATTAAATCTTGAAATTGAACAAATTGTTGCAAGACAATCGGTTTTGAGAACGGAGATTGATGAGATTGTTAAACATTTAGAAACTGTTGGATAAATGACAAATATCGATGCTTTATTGAAAAAATATTGTGCTGAAGGCGTTGCATTTTTTTCATTGGATCAGCTGTTCAAAATAACAAGGGGTCGTGTAATGTCAAAAGAATATTTGCGCGACAATTCTGGTGTCTACCCCGTTTTTTCTTCACAGACTGCTAATAATGGTA
Source organism: uncultured Flavobacterium sp. (assembly GCA_964498595.1). GTDB lineage: Bacteria > Bacteroidota > Bacteroidia > Flavobacteriales > Flavobacteriaceae > Flavobacterium. The sequence goes on along the minus strand of CAZCIV010000068.1, from coordinate 7,247 downwards.
TAATTGGCAAAATAAATACTTTTGATTTTGATGGCGAGTATCTCACGTGGACTACTGATGGTGCTAATGCTGGAACAATTTTTTATAGAAATGGTAAATTTTCGACAACTAATGTTTGCGGTGTACTGCAACAAAATAGCGATTTAATATTACCAAAATTTGCATATTATTATCTTCAGGTTAATATGCAAAAATATGTTTCATCAGGAATGGGGAACCCAAAACTAATGAGCAATGTGGTTTCACGCATTCAAATCCCTGTCCCACCGCTCGAAGTCCAGCAGGAAATCGTAAAAATTCTGGACCGCTTCGCGGAGCTGGAAGCGGAGCTGGAAGCGGAGCTGGAAGCGGAGCTGGAAGCGAGAAAGAAACAGTATGAGTATTATCGGAATTATTTACTTTCTTTTGTAGGAAAAGATGTAGTATGGAAAGAATTAGGTGACATTGGAACTTTCATTAGAGGTACAGGATTACAGAAAAGTGATTTTGTTGCAGAAGGCATAGGATGTATCCATTATGGTCAAATTTATACAAGATTTGGTATAAGGGCTTCCAAAACTATTTCATTTGTCAGTGAAGCATTATCAAAATCATTACGTAAAGCTTGTAAAAATGATTTAATTATTGCGGGTGTTAGCGAAAATGTTGAAGATGTTTGTAAATGTTTGGTTTGGGAAGGCAACGAAGATATTTGCATAAGTGGTGATAGTTTCGCTTTTAGACACAACGAAAATCCCCATTACATTGGTCATCTATTGAGATCTGATAATTTTATGGATTTCAAAAAGCGGAATGCTATAGGTGCTAAAGTTACAAGGCTTCAATCAGGTTCATTACCAAAATATAAAGTTCCACTTCCACCAATTGAAGAACAAAATAGAATAGCAGATATTCTAAATAGATTTGATGAATTGATTAACGACATTTCCTCAGGTATTCCTGCAGAAATCCAAGCAAGAAGAAAACAGTATGAATACTACAGAAATAAACTACTCACCTTTAAAAAATTAGAAAATGAATAACCTTCTTACGTTTTGCCGTTACTACAAAGGAGAAAAAGAATGTCCTGCAGAGCTCAGAGAAACAGGAGCATCCAACTTTTGGAATTATGAAAAATATTGGGTAGAAAAAGAAGATTTAAGGGATGAAAAGGGTTACAATACGAAAGGATATATTGCACACGGTTTAGAAGATTTTTGTGCAGATGATGGTGTTCCTATTACATTAAAGGCATTATTCTACAACCGTTATTCTCATTGGGTAGGTGGTTATGGTATAGAGGAAGATGTAAAGAATTTCAAAAATTGGTATTTAGAAAATTATTGAGAACCGAATAAAGTAAGAAAATTAATAACTATGACGCAATTCAACCTAGTTGCAGAAAACGAAAATACTACAGTAGTTTCTGATTACAATTCAGCGATTGGCAGAGATAAAGCATATCAAAGTGAAGCAGAATTAGAAAAAGATTTTATCAAGCTTCTTGGGGAACAGAAATATGAATATGTTGCCATTAATTCCGAAAAGGATTTAATCGCAAATCTTCGTTTACAGCTCGAAATCCTCAATGATTTTAAATTTACAGAAAAGGAATGGGATAGTTTTTTTAAAACGAAAATTGCCAATCCAAACAGTTCTATTCCCGAAAAAACAGCAATCATACAGGAAGATTATATACAGTTACTGAATAGAGAAGATGGTTCAGTAAAAAATATTTATTTGCTGGATAAAACCAATATCCATAACAACCGTCTGCAGGTCATTAATCAGTATGAAATTGAAGGTTCTAGTGCGGTCATTCCTGGACAGACAAGAAATAACCGTTATGACATTACTATTCTGGTCAATGGTTTGCCTATGGTTCATATAGAACTGAAAAGACGTGGTGTTGATATTCAGGAAGCATTTAATCAGATCAACCGTTATAGTCGTGAAAGTTTTTGGTCAGGTTCTGGTCTTTTTGAATATGTTCAGATTTTCGTTATTTCCAACGGCACTTACACCAAATATTACAGCAATTCTACCAGAGTTTCACACATAAAAGAATTTGGAAATACTACATCAGGAAGCAAGAAAAGAACCAGCAACAGTTACGAATTTACTTCTTGGTGGGCAGATGCTAATAATAAACCGATAACAGATTTAATGGATTTTGGAAAAACTTTTTTTTCAAAACATTCATTGCTTAATATTCTTATCAGATATTGCGTATTTACTTCAGACAGAACTTTGTTGGTGATGCGACCTTATCAGATAGTTGCCACCGAAAGAATTATTTCTAGAATTAATGTAAGCCACAATTACAAAAGGTTTGGTTCACTAGAAGCAGGTGGATATATTTGGCATACTACAGGAAGTGGTAAAACACTTACATCCTTCAAAACTGCACAGCTTGTAGCAAAATTGCCTTTTATTAACAAAGTGATATTCATAGTTGACCGTAAGGATTTGGATTACCAAACAATGGTGGAATACGATAAATTTGAAAAAGGTGCAGCAAACAGCAATACCAGTACAAGGGTTTTAAAGAAACAGTTAGAGGATCCAAATTCACGGATTATTATTACAACCATTCAGAAACTGGCAGTTTTCATCAAGCAGAATAACCAACATTCTTTATATCAAGAACCGTTAGTGATGATTTTTGATGAATGTCATAGGTCACAGTTCGGAGAGATGCATAAAGCCATAGTGAAGAAATTCAAAAAATATTACATTTTTGGCTTTACTGGTACTCCAATTTTTGCTAAAAATGCAGGAGCAGGAACAGGCATTAATACTACTGCACAGGCTTTTGGTGAGAAATTGCATACTTACACCATCGTTGATGCTATTAATGATAAAAATGTTCTTCCTTTCCGTATTGAATACATCAGCACGATGAAGGAAAAAGAAAATATTGAAGATGAAAAAGTTTGGGATATAGACCGAGAAAAGGCTTTAGCAGAACCAGTTCGTATTACAAATGTTGCATCTTATATTTTAAAACACTTCGACCAAAAAACCAAAAGAAACAGCAAACCGTTTTTACATTCTACTCTACAAAATATTCACGAGGTTGCTAATGCTAAAGACCGCAAGAAGATAGAGGAAGTAAAGCAGAAAATCCGTATGAGCGGGTTTAATTCCATTTTTGCAGTGTCATCTATTGATTTTGCAAAGGTTTATTACAATGAATTCAAGAGATTACAGGCAGAGCGTCCCGAACTGTCAAGATTAAAGGTTGCTACCATTTTCAGTTACGGCGTTAATGATCCTGATGATGATGCAGACGGTTTAGGCGATGAAAATCCAGAAGATACTACGGCTTTAAGTTCTTCCCATAGAGATTTTCTTGAGGGGGCAATACAGGATTACAACAAGATTTTTAAAACCAATTACGATACTTCAAGCGATAAATTTCAGAGTTATTACAAGGATGTTTCCCTCCGTATGAAGAACCGTGAAATAGATTTGCTTATTGTGGTCAATATGTTTCTTACAGGTTTTGATGCCACTACGCTCAATACACTTTGGGTAGATAAAAATTTGAGGATGCAGGGACTTCTTCAAGCATTTTCTAGAACAAACCGAATTCTTAATTCTGTAAAAGTTTTTGGTAATATTGTTTGTTTTAGAAACCTAGAAAAAGCTACTAATGAGAGTATTGCATTATTTGGGAATAAGGAAGCAGGCGGTATTGTATTGTTGAAAACCTATGATGAATATTATTACGGCTACAAAGATAAAGACAAAGAGTTTCCAGGTTATTTCAATTTAGTTAATGAATTGCAATCGCACTACCCTGTTGGTGAAATGATTATTGGGGAGCAGAACAAAAAAGATTTTATCAAGCTTTACGGAGCAATTCTGAAAGTGAAAAATATTTTGGTTGCATTTGACCAGTTTGAAGGTAACGAAGTTCTGTCGGAAAGAGATGTACAGGATTATCACAGTATGTATATCAATCTTTACAACGAGTTTAGAAGAAATGATGAAAATGAGGCGGAGAATGTGAATGATGATATTGTTTTCGAAATGGAATTAATCAAACAGGTGGAAATCAATATTGATTACATCTTGCAATTAATCCACAAATATTACGACAGTCATTTGAACGATAAAGAAATTGTGATAAATATTCAGAAAGCCATTGATGCCAGTCCAGATATGCGTAATAAAAAAGACCTTATCGAAAACTTTATTGCTTCTCTTACTCCAACATCTTCTGTAGATGAAGATTGGCAGACTTTTGTAAATGAAAAGAAACGTGAAGAATTGGAAAACATTATTGCTGAAGAAAATCTGAAAAGCGATGAAACTTTCGAATTTGTCAATAAGGCATTTAAAGACGGTTTTATTCAGTCCACAGGTACAGAAATCACAAAAATACTTCCACCAGTTTCTCGTTTTTCTCCTACAGGAGACAGAACCACAAAAAAAGAAAGTGTAATTAATAAACTATCCAATTTCTTCAACAGGTTTAAGGATTTGGTAAGTGGTGATTTTTAATTTAAATAATTATTAAAGTAATCTAATTTTTCAATTAATGGAAGCAGGAAAACGCACAATCAGAGAAATTTTTAACAGAGGTCGCAATTTAGAAATACCTTTTTTTCAACGTTCTTACGTTTGGGATGAAATTCAGTGGAAAAGGTTTTTAGAGGATATGATAATGGTATCTGAAACCAAAAAACCATATTTCTTAGGTTCGGTAATTCTAAAACAGCAGGAAACTACTTCTGATGTAGATTCTAAACTTACTGTTATTGATGGTCAACAAAGATTAACCACGCTTAATATTTTTCTTAAAGTTCTTTGCTTAATGAATAATGCCGATGGGGATTTTACGGAAACATTCAAGAAACAGAGAGATAAAAGTATCATTTTACTTCACAATCATAATGATGTTGATTCCTTCAATAAAATTGTAAATCTTACTGAATTAGTGGAGTTTACAAACTTTTCAGAGAACGATCAGATTATCAAGGCATACAACTATTTCAAAGCCAATATTACTGAAGATCATTTAGAAAATTCTTTGGATTTCTTTAATATCCTGGATAAGATTTTATTTGTTGGTATTGATCTTAATTTGGGCGAGGATGAACAGCAGATTTTTGATACAATCAATTCCCTTGGGGTTCGTCTTACTACTGCCGAATTACTGAAAAACTATTTCTTTAATCGGGATGAAATTGAAAAGTATAATGAGTATTGGAAGGAGATATTTGAAAAGGATGATGATGTTTACTTGTATTGGGATAAAGAAATAACTACTGGTCGTGTCAAAAGAACTGTTATAGATTTATTTTTCTATTCTTATCTGCAAATCAAAATTCAGGAGCCGGAACTTCGGGTGAATACACAGGATAAAATAGATTTTTCAAAGGTTGAAAACCTTTTTGAATCCTATAAACGCTTTATCAAAGATTATGGTTTGAATAAAGATGAAGTTCTGAAAGAAATAAAGGAATATGCCCTAATCTTTATGGATAATTTCAATTCCGAAATTGTTAACCAGGAACTGCCTTCAGAATACGGTATTGAAAGAGTTAATGCTCTTATTTTTGGTTTGGATAATTCCACTCTCATTCCTTATGTACTTTACATTCTAAAAAATGTGAAAGATGATGTAGTAAGAAATGATCTTTTCAGTTTCATTGAAAGTTACATTATGCGTCGTTTGGTGGTTCGTACCGTTAATAAGAACTACAATCAGTTATTTACTGATAGATTAATAAACAACAAAATTTTGTCAAAAGAAGCTTTCAAAGAGATTATTAACGATAGCAATAACCGTAATAATCACTTCCCGAATAATGAAGAATTAAAGCAAGGCTTTGATGAATCTATTATTATAAACAGTCAGGCTGCTGGTGTTTTGTATATGATTGAATCTCGTATCAGAGACAGAGACCGTCATTCTACTAGGTTGTTAGGTTTAAGCAGTTATAGTTTGGAACATTTAATGCCGAAAAAGTGGGTAAATAAATGGCCTTCTGTAGCTACTAAAGACGAAAAAGATTTCAGAAATTTCAAGTTAAAAACTTTAGGAAATTTGGCTATTATTACGCAGTCCCTTAATGCGACTATCAGAGATGCCAATTGGCCAACAAAAAAGAACGGAAGAAATAACTTTAAAGGACTGAAACACTTTTCAGGCGGTATCGAAACCCTTTCACCTTACTTAGAATTAGATAATTGGGACGAGACAGAAATACAAAAACGTGCAGATTTTCTTTATAGTAAAGCTGTAGAAATGTGGAAGGATTAATATTGTTCAAACAGAAATAATGAAATTTTTTTACCTATTTTTTTTATTTGCTTCCTCGTTTTTATTTTGTCAAATAAGCGGAAAAGTAATTGCTATTAAAGATGGCGATACAATTGTTGTATTGCTTGATGGTAACATTCAGAAAACCTTGCGTCTTGCAGAAGTAGATTGTCCCGAAAGTGGTCAGCCATTTGGCAAAAACGCTAAACAATTCACATCAAGTCAAATTTTTAATAAAACAATTTCTTTCATACAAACCGATACAGACCGTTACGGAAGAACGATTGCGAAGATTTATTACGATGAAAAATATTTATCTGAAGAAATCATTAAGGCAGGTTTTGGTTGGTGGTATTTTTACTTTTCCAAAGACAAAAACCTTGGCAGATTACAGGATCATGCAAAAACTCAAAAAAAAGAGGAGCTGTGGAAAAGTGTAATGTCCAGTCCTGATATTAAAGCATTCATGCAATCAGCTGATTCCGCTAACATCTTAAAAGAGTATGGCATTTCTAAATCAGAAAAGAAAAAACTGCTGGCTAAGAAAAACAGGACACAGCATTTAAATTTTGAAAATAGCAAAAAGGCCAATGTTCTTTTTGAAAAAGGCGAGAATTTTTACAGAGATATTTTACGGTTTTTTGATCCGGTACTATCAGATTCAGATAAATTCAAAATTAATGCGGTCAGTTCTGCAATAAGATTATTAAACAGTAAAGCTCCGGAAACATTGAATGTAAAAACAGTTAATGATTTTCTGCTGATAAAAGATAAACTTATCCTCCATGATCCAGAAAAACTGGATGAATTGTTATCAAAATATAATGGGGATAATTTTTCAAGAAACTTGGACTGGTTTATTAAAAAATACAACGAAGCCGAAACCAAAAATGTGGTCTGCTTCGGATATTTTAAAAGCTATGCAGATATTGCAGCTGCAAAAAAGATCATGTATTCATCTGTTGTTAAAGAAATTTCTGATAAGTTGCAG